>NZ_JBHJUW010000010.1:0-106374 GCF_042268205.1 Streptomyces sp. NPDC056160 | reverse complement strand
CGGCCCCGGCCGAGCCGGTCCGGGCCCCCGTGCGTGTGCCGCGCGGCCCGCTCGCTCAGGTCGCCGTGCCGTCCGGGGTGCCCGCTCCGCCGCTCTCCGGGGCGGCGGCCGAGCCGCTGGTGGTGACAGGGGCGTCGGAGGGGGCGGGGCGGCTCGCCGAGTTGCTCGTGGACGGGCTGAGGGTCGACGACCCGGTCGGGTCCGGCGTGGTCGGCGTGGACGGGTCGGTCGGTGTGCCCGGCGTCGACGGCTCGCCGGTCGGACCGCTGGGCTTGCCCGTGGGCGTGCGGGGCGGGCTCGGGTGTGTGGGAGGGGGAGTGTCCGAGGTGCCGCCCGACTCGGACGGCACCGGCGGGTCACCGCCGTCCGTGCCGCCGCCCGTGCTCTTCGTGGAGCTCGCGCCCGGGGTGGGAGCGTCCGGGCCGGCCGGCCGCGTCGGGTCGTCCGAGGTGCCGTAGGTCCCGTCGGGGCCCGGGTCCGTGGGACGGGCGGTCCCGCTGCCGGTGTCGCCGACGGTGCCCGCGCCGCCGCTGCCGTCCTGCGGGGCGTCGGCCCCCGGCCCGCCGTCGTCGGTGCCCTGGCTCGCCGACGGGTTGCCGCCGACCTGGCCGGAGGGGTCGTCGGCGTCGCTGTGGGAGGTGGCGCCGAGCGTCACCACCGTGCCGAGGACGGCCGCGAGCAGCACACCCGCGCCCGCCGCCACGAGGTTGCGCCGGGCGAAGTTCTTCAAGCCGCCCCGGTGCCCGCCCGGGGCGCCGGCGCCCGGCGTGGCCGCCTTCGAGGACGTCTCGGGCAGGCCGGCCGCCGAGGGCCGGTAGGTGACCTGGGTGGCCGGCGCCTCCTCGGCCGGCGGCTGGAGCGGCGGGAAGGCGGCGGGCGCCGCCCCGAACGCGGAGACGGGCTCCTCGTCCCGGGCGTCCGGTGCCTCCTCCTCCGCCGCCGGGGCGCCCGGTGCCGCGACGGCGCCGAGGCCCGGTGCGGTGCCGGAACGGTCGGTGACCAGGGCGAGCGCGCGGCGGCCCGCGACGGTGCCGCGCCGGTCGGAGAGGGCACCGCGCAGGCCGATGGAGGCCTCCAGCTCGGCACGGGCCCGGTCGAGCAGTCCGCCGCAGAGCGCGAGGATGCCGAGTTCGTGGTGGAAGTAGGCCTGCTCGGCGACCTCACCGGCGAGCCGGGAGGCCTCGGTGCCGAAGCGCAGCGCCCGCTCCCACGCGCCCCAGGCCAGTCCGGCGGCGAAGGCGGGCGCGGCGGCGCGGGCGAGCTGTACGGCGGTGCTCTCCTCGTCCTCGCCGGGCGGGGTGGCCAGGGGCACGAGCACGGCAAGCGCGGCGAGGACGGCGTCGGCCTCGGCGGTGACCCGCTCGGGCGTCACGGAGGGGTGGCCGGCCCACCAGGCGTAGTGCCGGGCCGCGGCGCGCGCCTGTTCCTCGGCGTCTTCGGCGTATCCGGCGGCCTCCAGCTGCGTGAGGACCCCGGCGGCGAGCCGGTAGCGGGAGCCGACCGGGGAGACCAGGCCGCAGCCGGCCAGTTCGCCGAGCGCGGCGTCGGCGTGGGTGTCGCCGATCAGCGCGGGCAGGTGGGCCTGGTGGGGCACCTCGCCGCCGAGCGCGACGGCGAAGCGCAGGGTGGCGCGGGCGGAGGCGCTGAGCCGGGAGGCGAGCAGCGGGGCGGGGGCGGCGGCCTCACCGAGCGAGGGCAGGGGAACGTCGTCGCCGTCGCCGCTCGTGAAGGGGGCGTCGACGGGCGGGGCGTCGGCGAAGACGCCGAACTCCTCGACGGCGCCGGCGCCGGCCCGCAGCCGGTCGCGCTGGCGCAGCAGGGCGCCGGCCTGGACGAAGCGCAGGGGCAGGCCCTCGGACTCGAACCAGAGGTCACCCGCCCAGTTGGCCTCCTCCTCGGTGAGGACCCGGCCCACGCAGCGCTCGATGAGTTCGACGCCGCCGGCCCGGTCGAGGCCGGCGAGGAAGACCTCTTCGAGGGCGGAATCGGCGAAGGGGGCGGGCACGTCGGGGGTGGCGGCGACCAGGAAGGCGCACTCGGGGGTGGCGTCGAGCAGTTCGTCGAGGGCGGTGCCGCCGAGTTCGCTGTCGTCGAGGAGGACGACGGCGCCGATCTCGCGGACGTGCTCCAGGAGTTCGTCGCGTCCGGGGCGGTGCATGGGTGCGCCGTACACGGCGTGGAAGAGGTCGTGCAGCAGGTCGCCCGCGGTGCGGCGGTGGCCGTTGAGCCGGACGACGCCGTCGGGCGCGAGGTCCGCGCAGTCCTGGGCGACGACGTCGAGGAGGCTGGTGCGGCCGGAGCCGCCGGGTCCCGTGAGGCGTACCGAACGGCCGCGGGACAACAGCCGTACCAGCCGCTCGCGTTCGTCCTGACGCTCCAGGAGCGGAGCGGGGGCCGGGGCCGGGCCGGGCGGGACGGGCGGCTTGGCGGCGCGGTCGGCATCGGCGCGGGCGGCCGGCGTGTGCCTGCGCGGCGGGCCGGGGAGTTCCCCGGGCGGGCAGGCCTCTATCTCGCTGCCGTCGACGGGGTTGACGGTGAGCAGGAAGTCGCCGGTGACGACGCGTGCCGTGCGGGCCGGTGCGGTGGCGTGCGGCGGGAAGTCGGCGGCGAGGGGTTCCCTGGGCGGGCGCCGGTCCGGGGCGGGGCCGTCGCCGGCCGGGCCCATGTCCTCGGGCTCCCGGGTGTTCGGGTCCATGGGTTCCACAGGTTCCAAGCCCCCCAGAGGCGTCGTGTGCTGCTGGTCCAGCCCTCCCGGCCGTGTGCCGCACTCCGCGCTGTCGCTCCTGGTCCGGGCCCGCTCGAGGGTTGCGAGGCAGCGGGCGACCGAACCCTAAACCTTCGCACAGTATCCACGACAGGCCGGGGTGCCGCGCGGCCCGAGACGTCACGGTCTCGTGAGGATTGCGCGTGACGTACGCTTCCGTGCCGTGCGCCCGGGTCGGACGTACGCTTCCGTCCCCTTCGCCCGGGTCACACGCGGGGCAGGGACTCCACGCCGATGCCGCCCTCGATGGCGAGGATGCGGTGCAGGCGGGTGGCCACCAGCAGGCGCTGCATCTGCGTCGGCACGCCGCGCAGCACCAGCCGCCGGCCGCAGCGGCCGGCGCGCCGGTGAGCGCCCATGATCACGCCGAGGCCGGTGGCGTCCCAGGAGTCGAGCCCGGACAGGTCGAGGACCAGGTCGCCCGCGCCGTCGTCCACGGCCGAGTGCAGGACCGTACGGGCGTCCGCCGCGGTGCGGACGTCGAGGCGGCCCCCGACGACCACCTCGGCGTGGTCGCCCCTGATGTACATATGCGCTCCCCGGGAATGCGGTGGCGTGCTCCGTGTGACGGTTGGCTGTGCAACGTCTGACTGCTTGTGTGGCGGTGCGGTTGCTGTCTGTGGGGGAACCGATACCGAATTCACCCCGAAGGGTGATGCCGGTGCCCCCGCAGCGGTGTCAGTCCTTGCGGTGTCAGTGCTTGTAGAAGCCCTGCCCGCTCTTGCGTCCGATGTCACCGGCGTCAACCATCCGGCGCATCAGCTCCGGCGGGGCGAACTTCTCGTCCTGGGTCTCGGTGTAGATGTTGCCCGCGGCGTGCAGCAGGATGTCGACGCCGGTGAGGTCGGCGGTGGCGAGCGGGCCCATGGCGTGGCCGAAGCCCAGCTTGCAGGCGAGGTCGATGTCCTCGGCGGTGGCGACGCCCGACTCGTACAGCTTGGTCGCCTCGACGACGAGGGCGGTGATGAGCCGGGTGGTCACGAAGCCGGCCACGTCGCGGTTGACGACGATGCAGGTCTTGCCGACGGACTCGGCGAACTCCCGTGCCGTGGCGAGGGCTTCGTCACTCGTCTTGTAGCCGCGGACCAGCTCCACGAGCTGCATCATCGGCACCGGCGAGAAGAAGTGCACGCCGACGACGCGCTCCGGGCGCCCGGTCACGGCCGCGATCTTGGTGATCGGGATGGCGGAGGTGTTGGAGGCGAGCACGGTGTCCTCGCGCACCAGCTTGTCGAGAGTGCGGAAGATCTCGTGCTTGACCTCCAGCTTCTCGAAGACGGCCTCGACGACGACGTCCGCGTCGGCCGCCGCGTCCAGGTCGGTGGTCGGGGTGATCCGCGCGAGGGCGGCCTCCGCGTCATGGGCCGCCAGCTTGCCCTTGCTCACGAACTTCTCGTACGAGGCCTTGATGCCGTCGGTGCCGCGCTTGAGCGCCTCGTCGGTGACGTCCCGCAGGACGACGTCCCAGCCCGCCTGCGCGGAGACCTGGGCGATGCCGGACCCCATGAGACCGGCTCCGATGACGGCGAGCTTGCGTGCCACTGAGACTCCCCTTGTGTACGACTGCTGTGACGACTGCTGAGACCACTGCCGTGACGCCTGCTGGTGAACGGCCGCGCCGGCGTCCGCGCGCGCGGCGGAAGGGCCGCTTTCACGCTCTTTGCGCATGCCTCTCGGCGGACACTAGCGCCCGCGCGGCGCTGTGTGACCGGTAAGTAACGCGCGTCACGTCTCAATTGACGGACATCACACCGGCAGGCGTCACTACGCGCCTCGGACGGCGTAGTTGAGCACCTTCTCGCTCAACAGGTCCGCCATGTCGTCGAGGAGATCGAGGACCTCCCGGGACACCTCCTCGGGCGGCCTCTCCTTGAGCATCTCGCGGCCGACGACGGCCATGACGGTGCCGTGGAGCCAGCTGATCTGACCGGCCATCAGGCCCGGCAGCGGGTCGTCGTCCGCCGCGCCGGTCTCCTCCCGCAGGGCCTGCTCCAGGTTGGCCTGCACCTCCTGGGCGACGGCCCAGAGCCGGGAGCGCAGCGCGGGCGCGGCCTCGATCACCCGCATGAAGGGGACGTAGCCGGGGAACAGCCCGATGCGCGGCGAGACCGCCTCGACCTCCGCGCGCAGTTCGCGCAGCACGGCGCGGGCGGCGGACTCCCCCGGGTCCCGGCCGCGCACCCAGCGGGCGAGCCGGTCGACCACGCCGCTGGAGCGGTCGAGGAAGAGGTCCTCCTTGGCGGGGAAGTAGTTGTAGACGGTGTTGACGGAGACGTTCGCCGCGTCGGCGATCTCCGCGACCGTGACGGCGTCGAAGCCTCGCTCGACGAACAGGCCGGTGGCGACGTCCGAGATGTACTGCCTGGTCTGCCGCTTCTTCCGCTCCCTGAGCCCCTCTGCCATGGGGGAATCCTAGCCTCCCCGCACCCCTTTCTGGAGGCCCTATATTTTTGGGGACATTGCAAAATTCAAGAGTCTCTGTTTTTCTGTCGGCATGACACCAGCAGTCATCGGCGCGGCCGGACTGGCCCGCACCTTCCAGACGAAACGCGGCCCGGTCCAGGCCGTGCGCGGCATCGACCTGACCGACCGCGAGGGCGAGATCCTGGGCTTCCTCGGCCCCAACGGGGCAGGCAAGACGACCACCCTGCGGATGCTCACCACCCTGCTGTCCCCCACCGGCGGCACCGCCACCGTGGCGGGCTGCGACCTGGCCACCGACCCGGTCGGGGTACGGCTCGCCTGCGGCTACGTGGCGCAGTCCGGCGGGGTCGACGGCCAGATCACGGTGCGGGAGGAACTGGTCACCCAGGGCCGGATGTACCGGCTGACGAAGTCCCGGGCCGTCGAGCGCACCGCGGAACTGGCGCGCGACCTCGGCCTGAGCGACCTGCTCGACCGCAGGACGTCCGCGCTCTCCGGCGGCCAGCGCCGCCGGCTGGACATCGCGATGGCCCTCACCCACCGCCCGCGCGTGCTCTTCCTCGACGAACCGACCACGGGCCTGGACCCCGGCAGCCGCGCCGACCTGTGGGACCTGGTGCGCCGGCTGCGCGACGAGCAGGGCACGACCGTCTTCCTGACCACCCACTACCTCGACGAGGCGGACGCCCTCTCCGACCGGCTGGTCATCGTCGACCGGGGCGTGGTCGTCGCGGAGGGCACGCCGAGCGCGCTCAAGCTGGAGTACGGCGGCTCGCTCGACGCCTCGCTCCAGGACACCTTCCTCGCCGTCACCGGCCGCGGCCCCTCCCCCGCCGCCGACACCGCCCCCGTCGCCGTCTAGGCCCCACCGAGGACACCTGATGCTTCTCCACGACACGGCCCTCATCTACGGCCGCTACCTGCGTCAGTCCCTGCGCTCGCGCTTCGCGCTGCTCTTCGGCGTGCTGACGCCCCTGCTCTACCTGCTCTTCTTCGGGCCGCTGCTCACCGGGCTGCCGCTGGGCGGCGGCGGCAGCTCCTGGCAGGTGCTCGTCCCCGGCCTGCTGCTCCAACTCGGTTTGTTCGGCGCCCTGTTCGCGGGCTTCGCGATCATCATCGAGAAGGGGCAGGGCGTGGTGGAGCGGATGCGGGTGACCCCCGTCAGCCGGCTCGCGCTGCTGCTGGGCCGGGTGCTGCGCGACGCCACCGTCTTCGTCTTCCAGGCGGTGCTGCTGGTGCTGGCCGCGCTGGTGATGGGGCTGCGCGCGCCGCTGGCCGGCATCCTCATCGGCTTCGCGTTCGTCGCCCTGCTCACCCTCTCGCTCGCCTCGCTGTCCTACGCGATCGCGCTGAAGGCCGCCACCCCGCAGCAGTTCGGCCCGCTGATCAACGCCGTGTCGATGCCGTCGATGCTGCTGTCCGGCCTGATGCTCCCGATGACCCTGGCACCGGCCTGGCTGGACGTGCTCTCGCACTTCGTCCCGTTCCGCTACCTGGTGGACGCGGTGCGCGACGCCTACGTCGGCTCGTACACCAGCGCGCACATGCTGTACGGCAGCGTGGTCGCCGTCGCCTTCGCCGCGCTGGCCGTGACCGTGGGCACACGGGTCTTCCGTACGACCGGGGCGTAACTACGCTGGTGCCATGGTCAAACTGACACGCATCTACACCCGGACCGGGGACAAGGGCACCACCGCCCTCGGCGACATGAGCCGGGTCGCCAAGACCGACCTGCGGATCTCGGCGTACGCCGACGCCAACGAGGCGAACGCCGTGATCGGCACCGCCATCGCGCTGGGCGGCCTGGACGCGGAGGTCGTCAAGGTCCTCACCCGCGTGCAGAACGACCTGTTCGACGTGGGCGCGGACCTGTCCACACCCGTGGCCGAGAACCCGCAGTTCCCGCCGCTGCGGGTGGAGCAGTTCTACGTCGACCGGCTGGAGGCGGACTGCGACCGCTTCAACGCCGAACTCGACAAGCTGCGCTCCTTCATCCTCCCCGGCGGCACGCCCGGCGCGGCCCTGCTGCACCAGGCGTGCACGGTGGTCCGCCGGGCCGAGCGGTCCACCTGGGCCGCC
Organism: Streptomyces sp. NPDC056160; assembly: GCF_042268205.1. Taxonomy (NCBI): domain Bacteria; kingdom Bacillati; phylum Actinomycetota; class Actinomycetes; order Kitasatosporales; family Streptomycetaceae; genus Streptomyces; species Streptomyces sp. NPDC056160. The sequence goes on along the minus strand of NZ_JBHJUW010000010.1, from coordinate 99,107 downwards.
CTGGAGGCGCACGGCGAGACCATGAACCCGCTCACCGCGACCTACCTGAACCGGCTGTCGGACCTCCTGTTCATCCTGGCTCGGACGGCGAACAAGGAGACCGGCGACGTGCTGTGGGTGCCGGGCGGGGAGCGCTGACCGCCGCGCCCTCCTCGCCCGCCGGGGCCGCCCCCGGGGCCCCTGGGCCCTTCGCGGCCTTCGCCGCCTTCGGGGCCTTCTTCGGGAACACCAGGTAGGTCAGGGCGATCACCGCGTGGATCGCGAGGATCCGCAGCACGGTCGCCTGCCAGGACCTGAGCGGGCCGGTGCTCGCACCGTCGCCGACGTACCGGATCGCCGCCTGGAGCAGGGCGAGGGCGACGGCCGAGGCGACCAGGGTGCGCAGCCACAGCCGGCCCTCGTGGCGGGCGCGGGCGAGACCGTACCGGGGCGGCTCGGGCGGCCGGGGCGCCCCGCCCAGCCGGTGGGCGGCGTGGCCGTCCAGCCGGCGCACGGTGGAGTGCCCGTAGGCGACGGTGAAGCCGATGTAGAGGGCGGCCAGACCGTGCGCCCAGCCCGGCTCTGCGCCGTTGTCCAGGTCGACGGCGGTGACGACGAACAGCACCACCTCCAGCAGCGGTTCGGCCAGCAGCAGCGCCACGCTCGTGCGCCGCCACCCGAGCAGGTAGCGGGTGGCCAGGCCCGCCGCCAGCAGGACCCAGAAGCCGACCTCGCAGGCGACGATCAGTCCGACGATCACGGTTGCTCCTCTCACTCTCCTCCCAGGGTCCCGGCGGCCCGCACCCCGCGCGTCGTCGGCGGTGACGAGCCGCGACTGCATCCTTCGATGTACGCGCGGACCGTTCCGCGGGACCAGGCGCCCGGCCGCCGTGCCGTGTTGGATGGACGCATGGCCGTACGACTCCCCCGCCCGCACCGCGACGACCTGCGGATCGCGCCGGCCGGGCTGCTGGGCGGACTCCTGCTGTGGGGCATCGGCCTGGGCATGCGCACGTCCGGCGACCCGCTCGTGCTGTGGGCCGGCCACTGGCCGGTCCTGCTGCCGCTCGCGGTGACGGCGGGGTGCGAGGCGCTGCGCCGCACCCGCCCCCGCACGGCGCTGCTGGTCGGCACCGCCGCGGTGGCCGGCGACACCGTCACCCAGGGCAACCTGGCCACCCTCGTGATGTTCACCGACCTCGTGTACGCGGGCGTCCTGTACTCCCCCGCGGCCTCGGCGCGCCGTGTCCTGTGGAGCACCGGGCTGCTCACGGTGGCCGCGACCCTGGCGCCGCTCGCGGTGTGGCGGGAGCCGGAGGCGCTGCTGATCGGCGCCGTCACCGGCATCGTGACGTTCGGTCCGGCCGCCACCGGGTGGATCGTCCGCAACCACCGCGAGGCCGCCGATGCCGCCCAACTGCGCGCCGAGCAGACCGCGCTGCTCGCCGAGAAGGACCGCGTCCAGGCGGTCACGGCGGAACGGGCGCGGATGGCCCGGGAGTTGCACGACGTGGTCGCGGGTCACCTGTCGGCCATCGCCATCCACTCCACCGCGGCCCTCTCCCTCGACGACGCGGCGACCACCCGCCAGGCGCTGGCCGTGATCAGGGAGAACAGCGTCGAGGGCCTGGCGGAGATGCGCCGGCTGATCGGGATCCTGCGCGCGGGCCCGGCCGAGGACGTCCCGGCCGCGACGCCCACCCTGGACGGCCTCGCCGCGCTGGTCGCCTCCGCGCGCGCCGGCGGCCTGGACGTCGAACTCGTCGCCGATCACGGCAAGGTGCCCGCGCCGGTCGGACTGGCCGCGTACCGGATCGTGCAGGAGTCCTTGACCAACGCGCTCAAGCACGGCGGCGAGGGGCGCGTGCGGGTGGCCGTGCGCGAGCACGGCGCCGCCCTGTCCGCCGTGGTGACCAGCTCGTACGCCGGCCGGGACGCCCCTCGCGCACCGGGTTCCGGTACCGGTCTGATCGGGATGCGGGAGCGGGCCGTGCTGCTGGGCGGCACGTTCGCCGCCGGTCCCGAGGACGGGCGGTGGACCGTGCGCGCCGTGCTGCCCCTGACCGGCCCCGAAGGAGAGTCCGCATGATCCGAGTCGTCGTCGCCGAGGACCAGTCCGCCGTCCGCGCGGGACTGGTCCTCATCCTGCGCAGCGCCCCCGACATCGAGGTGGTGGGCGAGGCGGGGGACGGCGAGCGGGCGGTGGAGCTGGCCCGCGAGCTGCGGCCGGACCTGGTGCTGATGGACGTGCAGATGCCGCGCCTGGACGGGGTGTCGGCGACCCGGCTGGTGGCCGGTGAGGGACTGGCGGACGTGCTGGTGCTCACCACCTTCGACCTCGACGCGTACGTGTTCGGGGCGTTGCGGGCCGGAGCCGCCGGGTTCCTGCTGAAGAACACGGACGCGCGGGACCTCCTGACGGCGGTGCGGACGGTGGCGCGCGGGGAGGGGATGATCGCGCCGGCCGTGACGCGGCGGCTGATCGCGGAGTTCGCGGCGCGCCCGATGGCGGAGCCGAAGGCCGCACCCCCGGCGCTCAGGTCGCTGACCCGGCGGGAGCGCGAGGTCCTCGCGTGTCTCGGCGAGGGGCTGTCCAACGCGGAGATCGCGGTCCGCCTGGAGATGGCGGAGGCCACCGTGAAGACGCACGTCAGTCGTCTGCTGGGCAAGCTGGAGCTGCGCAGTCGCGTACAAGCGGCGGTGCTGGCACAGGAGTTGGGCATCTGACAGAACCGGCGGTGCATTGGTCCAGACCTATTGACCTATGGTCCAGACCTTTCTACTCTCGCAGCACCGCGGGGCATGAAGGCTCAGTCATGCCCCTGACATTCTCCCCCGACAAGGAGGCGCGCATGCGCTTCAGACACAGAGCCGCCGCGGGACTGGCGACCCTCGTGCTCCCCCTCGCCGGAATCGTCGGAATCTCGGGCCACGCCCAGGCCGCCGCCGACGCCGCGTCCACCGCCACCGCCACCTTCACCAAGACCGGTGACTGGGGCAGCGGCTTCGGCGGATCCTGGACCGTCAAGAACACGGGCACCTCGGCGATCAGCTCCTGGACGGTGGAGTGGGACTACCCCTCCGACACCAAGGTCACCTCCGCCTGGGACGCCACCGTCACCAACGCCGGCAACCACTGGACCGCCAAGAACGTCGGCTGGAACGGCACCATCGCCCCCGGCGCCTCGGTCACCTTCGGCTACAACGGCTCCGGCTCCGGCTCTCCCTCCGGCTGCACTCTCAACGGCGGCAGCTGCGACGGCGGCCCGACCGTACCGGGCGACAACCCGCCCTCCGCGCCGGGCACCCCCACCGCCTCCGGCGTCACCGACACCTCGGTGAAGCTCTCCTGGGGCGCCGCCACCGACGACAAGGGCGTCAAGAACTACGACGTCCTGCGCGACGGCAAGAAGGTCGCCACCGTCACGACCACGTCCTACACGGACAACGGCCTGACCGCGGGCACCGACTACTCCTACACCGTCCAGGCCCGCGACACCGCCGACCAGACCGGTCCGGTCAGCGGCTCGGTCGCCGTGCACACCACCGGAGGCGGCGGCACCACCCCGCCCACCGGTGACAAGGTCAAGCTCGGCTACTTCACCGAGTGGGGCATCTACGGACGCAACTACAACGTCAAGAACCTGGTGACGTCCGGCTCCGCCGCCAAGATCACGCACATCAACTACGCCTTCGGCAACGTCACCGGCGGCAAGTGCGCGATCGGCGACTCCTACGCCGACTACGACAAGGCGTTCACCGCCGACCAGTCCGTCAGCGGCACCGCCGACACCTGGGACCAGCCGCTGCGCGGCAACTTCAACCAGCTGCGCGAGCTGAAGGCCAAGTACCCGAACCTCAAGGTGATCTGGTCCTTCGGCGGCTGGACCTGGTCCGGCGGCTTCGGTGAGGCGGCCAAGAACCCGGCGGCCTTCGCCCAGTCCTGCTACGACCTGGTGCACGACCCGCGCTGGGCCGATGTCTTCGACGGCATCGACATCGACTGGGAGTACCCGAACGCCTGCGGTCTGACCTGCGACACCAGCGGCCCGGACGCCCTGAAGAACCTGGTGTCCGCGCTGCGCGCCAAGTTCGGCAAGGAACTGGTCACCGCCGCCGTCACCGCGGACGGCTCCAACGGCGGCAAGATCGACGCCTCCGACTACGCCGGCGCCTCGCAGTACCTCGACTGGTACAACGTGATGACGTACGACTTCTTCGGTGCCTGGGACGCGAAGGGCCCGACCGCCCCGCACTCCCCGCTCACCTCGTACTCGGGCATCCCGAAGGACGGCTTCAACACCGCCGACGCGATCGCCAAGTTCAAGGCCCAGGGCGTGCCCGCGAAGAAGCTGCTGCTCGGCATCGGCTTCTACGGCCGCGGCTGGACCGGCGTCACCCAGGACGCCCCGGGCGGCACGGCGACCGGAGCGGCGCCCGGCACCTACGAGGCGGGCATCGAGGACTACAAGGTCCTCAAGACCAGCTGCCCCGTCACCGGCACCATCGCCGGCACGGCGTACGCGCACTGCGGCAGCAACTGGTGGTCCTACGACACCCCCTCGACCATCAAGTCAAAGATGTCCTGGGCCAACAGCCAGGGCCTCGGCGGCGCGTTCTTCTGGGAGTTCAGCGGTGACACCAGCAACGGTGAACTGGTGAGCGCCCTCAGCAGCGGCCTGTCGTAAGGACCGACCGCCCTCCCCTGAAACACCGAAGCTCCCCCGGCCGGCGGACCGGGGGAGCTTCTTTCATGCCCAGGAACCAGGCTCTGGGCGACGTTCACCCTCCCCCAGCAGCTCCGCTGCCGGGGGACCTCCATCCAGCGGGCCCCTGAACGTCGCTCTACGCGACGTTCACCCGCTGGCCGGGCGGAGCCGCCTCAAGCCAGGCCAGGAAACCGGTCAGCGCGTCCTCGCTCATGGCCAGTTCCACGCGCGTGCCCCGGTGCAGGCACGTGAGGATCACCGCGTCGGACAGCAGGGCGAGTTCCTCCTCGCCCTCGGGCCGCCGGCGGCCGGCCACCTCGATCGACGACCGTTCCAGCGTGCGGCGCGGCCGGGGGGCGTAGGAGAAGACCCGGAACCACTCGACGCGGTCGCCGTTGTAGCGGGCCACGCCGTAGCTCCAGCCCTTGCCGCTGGTGTCGGACTCCTCGGGCACGTCCCAGCGCAGGCTGCAGTCGAAGGTGCCGCCGGAGCGCTGGATCAGCCGGCGGCGCAGACCGAAGACGAACAGTCCCACCACCACGAGCGCGACCACGACCGAGCACACAGTCAGAGCGAGGACCATCGGCACCGACCTCCTCGTCTCCTAGGTAATGGAACGGAAAAAACACCCACATCCGCCTCAGCCGCGGCCGGTTCCGGATTGCTCCGGTACCGGCCGCGGCTGAGTGGTGTCATCACACGGTGTCGCTGGTTCAGCGCACCGCCGTCGCCGCTCGCAGGCGGACGTCCGCGCGCCGCTCGGCGGTGGCATCGCCCTCCGCCTTCGCGCGCTCGAGTTCCCGCTCCGCGCGCTGGACGTCGATCTCGTCGGAGAGTTCCGCGATCTCGGCCAGCAGCGACAGCTTGTCGTCGGCGAACGAGATGAAACCGCCGTGCACCGCGGCCACGACCGTCGCGCCTTCACTCGTACGGATGGTCACCGGGCCCGACTCCAGCACACCCAGCAGCGGCTGGTGACCGGGCATGACGCCGATGTCGCCGGACGTGGTGCGCGCGACGACCAGGGTGGCCTCGCCGGACCAGACCTGGCGGTCGGCGGCGACCAGCTCGACGTGCAGCTCAGCAGCCAAGAGTGGCTCCTCGGGTCACCACCCGGCAGGAACGCCGGGTGTTGGGGTCAATTCTAGTAGGCGTGGCTGAGGGGGCGGGACGCGCCCGCCCCCTCAGGTGTGAGCCGTGTGGCTCACGTCGAGCTCGGGGCTCAGGAGACGCCCAGCTCCTTGGCGTTCTTCTTCAGGTCCTCGAGACCACCGCACATGAAGAAGGCCTGCTCCGGGAAGTGGTCGTACTCGCCGTCGCAGATCGCGTTGAACGCCGCGATCGACTCCTCCAGCGGGACGTCCGACCCGTCGACGCCGGTGAACTGCTTGGCGACGTGGGTGTTCTGGGACAGGAAGCGCTCCACGCGACGGGCACGGTGGACGACGAGCTTGTCCTCCTCGCCCAGTTCGTCGATACCGAGGATCGCGATGATGTCCTGCAGGTCCTTGTACTTCTGCAGGATGTTCTTCACGCGCATGGCCGCGTTGTAGTGGTCCTGCGCGATGTAGCGCGGGTCCAGGATCCGGGACGTGGAGTCCAGCGGGTCCACGGCCGGGTAGATGCCCTTCTCCGAGATCGGACGGGAGAGAACCGTCGTCGCGTCGAGGTGGGCGAAGGTGGTCGCCGGGGCCGGGTCGGTCAGGTCGTCGGCGGGGACGTAGATCGCCTGCATCGAGGTGATCGAGTGACCGCGGGTCGAGGTGATGCGCTCCTGGAGGAGACCCATCTCGTCGGCCAGGTTCGGCTGGTAACCCACCGCGGACGGCATGCGGCCGAGCAGCGTGGAGACCTCGGAACCGGCCTGCGTGAAGCGGAAGATGTTGTCGATGAAGAACAGCACGTCCTGCTTCTGGACGTCGCGGAAGTACTCGGCCATGGTCAGGCCGGCGAGCGCGACGCGCAGACGGGTGCCCGGGGGCTCGTCCATCTGGCCGAAGACGAGCGCGGTCTTGTCGATGACGCCCGAGTCGGACATCTCCTCGATGAGGTCGTTGCCCTCACGGGTGCGCTCACCGACACCGGCGAACACCGACACACCGTCGTGGTTGTTGGCGACGCGGTAGATCATCTCCTGGATGAGCACCGTCTTGCCGACGCCGGCACCGCCGAACAGACCGATCTTGCCGCCCTTGACGTACGGGGTCAGCAGGTCGATGACCTTGACGCCGGTCTCGAACATCTCGGTCTTCGACTCGAGCTCGTCGAAGCGCGGGGCCTTGCGGTGGATGGACCAGCGCTCGCCCGAGTACTGCTCGTCGACGTTCAGCACCTCACCGAGGGTGTTGAACACCTTGCCCTTGGTGAAGTCGCCGACCGGGACGGTGATGCCGTCGCCGGTGTCGGTCACCGTGGCCTGGCGGACCAGACCGTCGGTGGGCTGCATGGAGATGGTGCGGACCAGGCCGTCACCCAGGTGCTGGGCGACCTCCAGGGTCAGCGTCTTCTTGGCACCCTCGTTCGCCGGGTCGGAGACCTCGACGTGCAGGGCGTTGTAGATGTCCGGCATCGCGTCGACGGGGAACTCCACGTCGACGACCGGGCCGATGACCCGCGCGACGCGGCCAGTGGCCACGCCAGCAGGAGCGGTCGGCTCAACAGTGGTGGTCATTAGTTGTCACTCCCCGCGGTCGCGTCGGCCAGGGCACTCGCGCCACCGACGATCTCGCTGATTTCCTGGGTGATTTCGGCCTGGCGGGCCGCGTTGGCAAGACGGGAGAGCGTGTTGATCAGCTCACCCGCGTTGTCGGTGGCCGACTTCATCGCGCGCCGCGTGGCGGCGTGCTTCGAAGCGGCCGACTGGAGCAGCGCGTTGTAGATCCGGCTCTCCACGTACCGCGGCAGCAGGGCGTCGAGGACGTCCTCCGCCGAGGGCTCGAAGTCGTACAGCGGCAGGATCTCGCCCTTGGGCGCCGCCTCCGCCGCGACCTCTTCGAGGCGCAGCGGAAGCAGCCGGGGGTCGACCGCCGTCTGGGTCATCATCGAGACGAACTCGGTGTAGACGATGTGGAGTTCGTCCACACCACCCTCGGCCGTGTCCTTCTCGATCGCCTCGATCAGGGGCGCTGCCACCGTCTTGGCGTCCGCGTACGTCGGCTCGTCCGTGAAGCCCGTGAACGACTCGGCGATCGTGCGCTCGCGGAAGTTGTAGTGGGCCACACCGCGCCGGCCGACGATGTACGTGTCGACCTGCTTGCCCTCGCGCTCCAGGCGCTCGGTCAGCTGCTCCGCCGCCTTGATGGCGTTGGAGTTGAAGGCGCCGGCCAGGCCGCGGTCGCTCGTCAGGAGCAGGACCGCGGCACGGGTCGGGTTGTCCGCCTCCGTGGTCAGCGGGTGCCTGGTGTTCGAACCGGTGCCGACCGCCGTGACCGCGCGGGTCAGTTCCTGCGCGTACGGCGTGGAGGCCGCCACCTTGCGCTGCGCCTTGACGACGCGCGAGGCGGCGATCATCTCCATCGCCTTGGTGATCTTCTTGGTCGCGGTGACGGATCGGATGCGACGCTTGTAGACCCGGAGCTGGGCTCCCATGAGTCAGGTCCCTTCCTTACGTCACTTGGCGGCAGCGGCCGGAGTGTCCTCGCCGAGCAGCTTGCCGTCCGAGGTCTCGAACTGCTTCTTGAACTCGGCGACGGCGTCGTCGATCGCCTGGATCGTGTCGTTCGACATCTTGGCGCCCTCCTTGATGGAGGTCATGAGGCCCTGCTCCTTGCGGTGCAGGTACTCCAGCAGCTCCTTCTCGAAGCGGCGGATGTCGGCGACGGGCACCTCGTCCATCTTGCCGTTGGTGCCGGCCCAGACGGAGACGACCTGGTCCTCGGTGGCCATCGGCTGGTACTGGTTCTGCTTCAGCAGCTCGACCATGCGCTGGCCGCGCTCCAGCTGGGACTTGGAGGCCGCGTCCAGGTCGGAACCGAAGGCGGCGAACGCCTCCAGCTCACGGAACTGGGCGAGGTCCACGCGCAGCCGGCCGGAGACCTGGCGCATCGCCTTGTGCTGGGCGGAGCCACCGACGCGGGAGACGGAGATACCGACGTTCAGCGCGGGGCGCTGACCGGCGTTGAACAGGTCCGACTCCAGGAAGCACTGGCCGTCGGTGATGGAGATGACGTTGGTCGGGATGAACGCCGAGACGTCGTTGGCCTTGGTCTCGACGATCGGCAGACCGGTCATCGAACCGGCGCCCATGTCGTCGGAGAGCTTGGCGCAGCGCTCCAGCAGACGCGAGTGCAGGTAGAAGACGTCACCCGGGTAGGCCTCGCGGCCCGGCGGGCGGCGCAGCAGCAGGGAGACGGCGCGGTAGGCGTCGGCCTGCTTCGACAGGTCGTCGAAGATGATCAGGACGTGCTTGCCCTGGTACATCCAGTGCTGGCCGATGGCGGACCCGGTGTAGGGCGCCAGGTACTTGAAGCCGGCCGGGTCGGACGCCGGGGCGGCGACGATGGTCGTGTACTCCAGCGCACCGTTCTCCTCCAGCGCGCGGCGGACCGACGCGATGGTGGAGCCCTTCTGGCCGATGGCGACGTAGATGCAGCGGACCTGCTTGTTCGGGTCGCCGGTGCGCCAGTTGTCACGCTGGTTGATGATCGTGTCGACGGCCAGGGCGGTCTTGCCGGTCTGGCGGTCGCCGATGATCAGCTGGCGCTGGCCGCGGCCGATCGGGGTCATGGCGTCGACGGCCTTGTAGCCGGTCTCCATCGGCTCGTGCACCGACTTGCGCTGCATGACCGTGGGGGCCTGCAGTTCGAGGGCGCGGCGGCCGTCGGTCTCGATCTCGCCGAGGCCGTCGATCGGGTTGCCGAGGGGGTCGACGACGCGGCCGAGGTAGCCCTCGCCCACGGCGACCGACAGGACCTCGCCGGTGCGGGTGACCGGCTGGCCCTCCTCGATGCCGCTGAACTCACCGAGGACGATGGCACCGATCTCGCGCTCCTCGAGGTTGAGGGCGAGGCCGAGGGTGCCGTCCTCGAACTTCAGCAGCTCGTTGGCCATGGCCGAGGGCAGGCCCTCGACCTTCGCGATGCCGTCGCCGGCAAGGGTGACCGTACCGACCTCCTCGCGCGAGGCCGCGTCCGGCTTGTACGACTGGACGAAGTTCTCCAGCGCGTCCCGGATCTCCTCCGGCCGGATCGTGAGCTCCGCCATCTGGGTTCCCTGCTCTCCTTGTTGGGCCCGAAGTTTCACTTGGGGGGTGTTCCACGAGTTCGGGACTCCCCCCAATAAGAGGTGAATCCTCTGCACGGCCCAACCAGGGCCGTCCTGTACGTCTTGCGTGTTGAGTTGCTGCTAGCTCGCCATGCGGCGGGCGGCGTCGTCGAGCCGGTCCGCGAGCGAGCCGTTGATGATCTCGTCGCCGACCTGCACCCGGATTCCGCCGACCAGCTCGGGGTCCACGTCGAGGTTGAGGTGCATCTGGCGGCCGTAGAGCCGGCCGAGGGCGGCGCCGAGGCGCTGCTTCTGGCCGTCGCTCAGCGGCACCGCCGAGGTGACGACGGCGACCATCCGGTTGCGGCGGTCGGCTGCGAGCTTGGAGAGGGCCTCCAGGCCCGCTTCCAGGCTACGTCCCCGCGGCGCACTCACCAGGCGCGTCACCAGACGCTCCGTGGCCGGCTTGGCCCGGCCGCCGAGCAGCCGGTGCAGCAGCTCGACCTTGGCCTCGGTGCTCGCGGCCCGGTCGGTGAGCGCGGCGCGCAGCTCGGTGCTGGAGGAGACGATCCGGCCGAAGCGGAACAGCTCGTCCTCGACGTCGTCCAGCGTGCCGCCCCGCTCCGCGGTGGTGAGGTCGGCGATGTTCGCCAGCTCCTCCAGCGCGTCGACCAGGTCCCGCGACTGCGACCAGCGCGAGCGCACCATGCCGGACACGAGGTCCGCGGTGGGGCCGCCGACCTGGCTGCCGAGCAGGCGCTGGACCAGGGTGGCCTTGGCGTCGCCGGACTGCGCCGGGTCGGTGAGGACCCGGCGCAGGCCGACCTCGCGGTGGAGCAGCGCGGTGACGGCCGCCAGCTCGTCGGCGAGCCGCGCGGAGTCGGCCGACGTGGAGTCCGTCAGCGCGTCGAGACGCTCACGCGCGGCGCTCAGAGCCTCGCGGCTCGCTCCGTGCGCTGTCATCGAGCCGCCTCAGCCGTCGAAGCGGCCTCGTCGAGTCCGTCGAGGAAGCGGTCGATCACGCGGCTCTGCCGGGCGTGGTCCTCCAGGGACTCGCCGACGAGCTTGCCGGCCAGCTCGGTCGCGAGCTTGCCGACGTCCTGGCGGAGCACGGAGGCGGCGGCCTTGCGGTCGGCGTCGAGCTGGGCGTGGCCGGCGGCGACGATCTCCTCGCGCTGGCGCTGGCCCTCGGCGCGCATCTCGGCGATGAGCGCGGCACCCTGCTCCTGCGCCTCCTGGCGCAGGCGCGCGGCTTCGTGCCGGGCCTCGGCGAGCTGGGCCTTGTACTGCTCGAGGACGCTCTGGGCCTCGACCTTCATGGCCTCGGCCTCTTCGATACCGCCTTCGATCGCCCCGCGGCGCTCCTCCAGAACCTTGTTGATGTTCGGCAGGAGCTTCTTCCCGAGGAAGAAGAAGACGATGGCGAAGGTGACGAGGCCGATGACCAGCTCGGGGCCCGGCGGGATGAGGGGGTTCTGCGGACCCTCCTCCGCCGCCAGCTGCACCAGCTGCTGAGTCAGCTGCATGTCATCAGTGCCTTTCCCTTAATGGGGTGGATCGTCCGCCGCGGTTTACTTGTAGGTGTAAACGAACGGCATGACGATGCCGATGAGGGCGAGCGCCTCACAGAAGGCGAAGCCCAGGATCTGGTTGGCGCGGATCAGGCCGGCGGCCTCGGGCTGGCGGGCGAGCGCCTGGGTGCCGTTGCCGAAGATGATGCCGATGCCGATGCCGGGACCGATGGCGGCGAGGCCGTAGCCGACGGAGGCGATGGAGCCGGTGACGGCGGCAAGGGTCTCAGTGGCAGCCATGCTGATTCTTCCTTCTCTTTCAAGGACCGGTGGGGGTTGGCCACCGGACGTCTGTGTCGGGGCGGTGCGGGACGGTGGCTCAGTGGTGCTCGGCGAGAGCGCCCTGAACGTAGGAGCAGGCCAGGAGGACGAACACGTACGCCTGGACGGCCTGGACGAAGAGCTCGAACAGGATCATGACCATGGCCATGACGAACGAGACGGCGCCGGCCGCGACCAGCCAGCTGTTCATCAGGTACCAGCTGGCGACGGTGAACATCACGAGCAGCAGGTGACCGGCGAACATGTTGGCGAACAGTCGCACCGCGTGGGTGAACGGGCGGACCAGGACGTTCGAGAAGAACTCGATGACCACGACGAGCGGCAGCACCGGGCCGAGCGACTTGTCGTAGCCGGTGAGGTTCTTGAAGCCGCCGGCGAAGCCGTGCTTCTTGAACGTCAGGACCATCCAGGTCACGTAGACGCACAGGGCCAGGGCGGCCGGGTAGGCGATGATCGACGTCACCGGGAACTGGGCGACCGGGATGATCGACCAGAGGTTCATGATCCAGATGAAGAAGAACAGCGAGACCATGAAGGGGACGTACTTCTCGCCCTCGCGCTTGCCGAGCGTCTCGTAGACGATGCCGCGGCGCACGAAGTCGTAGCCCGCCTCACCGACCATCTGCAGCTTGCCGGGGACCACCTTGGCCTTGCCGAAAGCGGTCCAGAAGAAGCCGACCACCACGAGCGAGGTGATGATGGCGAGCAGCATCGGCTTGTCGAAGTCGTAGCCGCCGACCGAGAACATCGGCTTGAAGAGGAAGGAGTGGAGGCCCGGCGACGGAAAGCCGCAGCCGTTGTCGGCGAAGACGCGGCAACTCCAGTCGAAGGCGAGCGTGGTCTGTTCAGCACTCACCGCGGGCTCCTTCAGCGTGGCGCATGGGTACGGCAACCTCGTTGTGTCGGCGCGGCGAGCAGCCGCGGGTCGGCACCGGACTGGTGTGACGGATGTGGGGGCGGCCGGCAGGCATCGAGCCTCGCGATCGAGCAGGCGTCAGCTCAGATGCCCGTGCCCGCGATGCCGCAGTTGGCACCGGACGATAGCAGGAGATCTCACACGCCTTTATCCCGGGCCTACCCCTCACGACGAAGACCCTGTCTTCTCGGACTTCTCACTCTTGTCGGAGTCCGGTTCCACGTAGAAGATCTTGGACTTCATGTGTGCGCGCGCCTGTGCGGCCATCCATGCGACGGTCGCGACGACGAGCGAGAACGCGAACGCCTTCGCACTGAACAGCGTGGTGCCCTTGAAGAGGGCCAAGAAGATCAAGAGCAGCAGCAGTTGGGCGACGTAGAGCATGAGGCCCATGGCCTGGAAGAGCTGCGGAAGCGTTTTCGCGGTCCACTGCAGTACGTAGAGACCGATCCCCATGTAGAGGATGGCGAGCACCACCCCGACGACGGCCCCGGTCGCGCCCTTGCCTCCGGCGACCGCACCGCTGACCGCCACGGCGACCACACCGACGGCGGCGGTGGGCACGGCGGTGTGCAGTAGGTTCCGGACGTCATTGGAGGGCATGGCGGCAACTCCGCTTTCACAGGGGGGCAGGGTGTCGTCATGGACGAGCGTAGTCCCCGGTTCGAGAGAGGAACCTCATCACCAAGGGGCCCCTGCATCGGGGTCCTTCGGCTCTGTCCGGGGTTCTCGTGAACGGTATCACAAACTATTTGATGCGGTCTTTACCAAGTGGGTGTGCTGGCTGTCACACATGAGAGTGACTGTGCCCGTCTGTGCAAAAACAGGGGCAACTTGTCTGGTATTAGCCCGCTTTCGTCCCCCATGAACAGGCAACGCTTTAGTCAGATTCTTACCTTGGGCGTCAGCGTGACGTTCCGGCTTTGCGCCCGTCGAGGACACGCGATCGGGGTCCCACGGCGGTCGCGCCGTTGACTCCGGCCACTCCGGCGGCCACCGTCGCGGCGCGCTCCGGAGCCTCCCGCGGACCGTCTGCCCCCTGCGTCCCTTCCGCCTCCGACGCCTCGGCGGTCCCGGCGCCGACCGGTGCGGACGTCCCCGTGCGCGCCCCGGCCGCCGGTGCCCCGGCCGCCCGGCGACGCCGGCGCCGGTAGCGCGGGGGCACGAACTGCTCCGCCCAGTGCGGGGCGCGCGGCGTGAACCGCGGCAGCAGCAGGAGGACCAGACCGAAGAAGCTGAGCAGCACGATGCCGAGCACGATCCACATCGAGGCCGAGTTGACCGAGTAGCCGAGCGCGCCGAAGCCGATCAGCGCCGCCCAGAAGTACATGATCAGCACGGCCCGGCTGTGCGAGTGGCCGATCTGGAGCAGTCGGTGGTGCAGGTGGCCGCGGTCGGCGGCGAACGGCGACTGGCCGCGCCAGGTGCGGCGCACCACCGCGAAGACGAAGTCGGAGGCCGGGATCGCGATGATCGTCAGCGGCATCAGCAGCGGGATGTAGACGGGCACCATCTGGTGCACGGCGTTGCGCTCGGAGCCGGAGAACAGCTTCATCACGTCCGGGTCGACCTGCCCGGTCACCGAGATCGCTCCGGCCGCGAGGACCAGACCGATCAGCATGGAGCCCGAGTCGCCCATGAAGATCCGCGCCGGGTGCATGTTGTGCGGCAGGAAACCCAGGCACATGCCCATCAGGACGGCCGCGAACAGGGTGGCCGGGGCGGCGGCCTCGATGCCGTACGAGTACCAGATCCGGTAGGCGTACATGAAGAACGCGGCGGCGGCGATGCACACCATGCCGGCGGCCAGGCCGTCCAGGCCGTCGACGAAGTTGACCGCGTTGATCGTGATCACGACGAGCGCCACCGTCAGCAGGGTGCCCTGCCACTGGGTCAGCGCGACCGTGCCCACGCCCGGCACCGGCAGCCACAGGATCGTCAGGCCCTGCATCACCATCACACCGGCGGCGATCATCTGGCCGCCCAGCTTGATCAGGGCGTCGATCTCGAACTTGTCGTCCAGGACACCGATCAGCCAGATCAGCGCCGCCCCGGAGAGCAGCGCGCGCGGCTCGTTGGACTTCTCGAAGACCTCGTTGAGGTTGGTGAGGTGGTCGGCGACCAGGAGACCCGCGCACATGCCGAAGAACATCGCGATCCCGCCGAGCCGCGGAGTGGGTTCCCGGTGCACGTCACGCGCCCGGATCTCCGGCATCGCCCCCGCCACGATCGCGAACTTGCGCACCGGCCCGGTCAGCAGGTACGTCACCGCGGCCGTGATGCAGAGCGTCAGCAGGTATTCACGCACAGGCTTCCCCACAGGTCTCGCTGGCCATCTCAGCCTCACACCCTAGCGACGCGAGCATATGTATGGGGACTTCCGGGTAGCGACGATGGTTGCACATACGGCTGTGCGCGGGCTCCGCAGGTCCTGCGCCTACCCCCACGGGGCCTTCTCACCCCCGTACGAGCCTGCCGTGCAAGCCCTGCGCCGCCCGGCCTTCGGCCCCTCTCAGCCGGGATACGGCGGGAAGGCGGCGGTGAGTTCGCGCACGTCCTCGCGCGCCCGCGCACCGTCCAGCTCACCGCGCAGCACCTTGCCCAGCAGCACCGCGATCCGCGCCATCTCCTCCTGTCCCATGCCCTGCGTGGTCACCGCGGCCGTACCCAGGCGCAGCCCGCGGGCGCCGGAGTGCGGCAGCGCGCAGCAGTCCAGGACGATCCCCGCGGCGGCCAGGCGCCCGCGCGCGGTGCGCCCGTCGACGCCGAGCGGTGCCGGGTCCGCGGTGATCAGATGGGTGTCGGTGCCGCCGGTGGTCACCGCCAGGCCCTCGGCGGCCAGGTACGCCGCCAGGACGCGCGCGTTGGCGACCACCTGGTGGGCGTAGGCGCCGAACGCCGGGGTGGCCGCCTCGCCGAACGCCACCGCCTTCGCGGCGATGGTGTGCATCTGGGCGCCGCCCTGGGTGAACGGGAACACCGCCCGGTCCACGCGCTCGGCCAGCTCGCTTCCGCACAGGATCATCCCGCCGCGCGGCCCGCGCAGCACCTTGTGGGTGGTGGCGCACACCACATCGGCGTACGGCACCGGGCTGGGCGCCGCTCCCCCGGCGACCAGGCCCATCGGGTGCGCGGCGTCGGCGATCAGGTAGGCGCCCACCTCGTCGGCGACCGCGCGGAAGAAGGCGTGGTCGATGTGGCGCGGGTAGGCGATCGAGCCGCACACGATCGCCTTGGGCCGGTGCGTACGGGCCAGCGCGCGCACCTGCTGGTGGTCGATGAGTCCGCTCTCGGCGTCGACGCCGTAGCCGACGAAGTCGAACCAGCGCCCGGAGAAGTTCGCGGGCGAGCCGTGCGTGAGGTGCCCGCCGTAGGGCAGGCCGAGCGCGAGCACGGTGTCCCCGGGGCGCAGCAGCGCCGCGTAGGCGGCCAGCACCGCGGACGAACCCGAGTGCGACTGGACGTTGGCGTGCTCGGCTCCGAAGAGCGTCCTGGCCCGCTCCACGGCGAGCCGTTCGGCGGCATCGACGAGTTCGCAGCCGCCGTGGTGGCGGGCGCCGGGGTAGCCCTCGGCGTACTTGTTGGCCAGCGGCGAGCCGAGCGCGGCCAGCACCGCGGGCGAGGTGAAGTTCTCCGCGGCGGTCAGTTGCAGCGTCGTCGACTGCCGCGCCAGCTCCCCCAGCACGATGTCGGCCACTTCCGGGTCCTGCCGCCGCAGCAGATCGGCCTCTGGAGCGGGGATGACCGACATGACGGGCTCCGGGCGGTCGACGGTGACGTACGTCCAATGTAGGCCTGCGCCGGGTGGGGCGCGCGGTCGTTACGCCTTCACGGGGACGTCCGGGGCGCGTGTGGCCCCCGCGGCCTTGGGGGACCGCCGGCCGCTCCCCCACGCGCCCTCAGGTGCACGCCGCGACGCCCGTCAGCGCGGTCACCACCGGGCTCCGGTCCCCGCCGCGCCCGCGCACCGCTCCGCCCTGGCGGGCCGCACAGGCTTCGTGGCGTTGCGGCGCGCTGCGTCCGCCGCGTCCGCGCGCCGTCAGGCTCGTGCCGCGACCCCCGTGAGTGCCGTCACCACCGGGTCCAGCGCCTCGTGTATCTCGTCGCCGATCGAGCGGAAGAACGGCAGCGGGGCGCCGTAGGGGTCGTAGACCTCGTCCGCCTCCGCGTTCGGCGCCAGCAGCCAGCCGCGCAGGGCCGCGGCGGCGCGCACCAGCGCCCGCGCGCGCTCGACCACGCCTTCCTCCAGGGGCGGCAGCGTGGCCGGGTCGATGGCCTTCACCAGCCGGGTGAACTCCTTGAGCGTGAAGGTCCGCAGGCCCGCCGAGTGCCCCATGGAGATGACCTGGGCACGGTGGTCGCGGGTCGCGGTGAGGACCAGGTCGGCGCGGATCACGTGCTCGTCCAGCAGTTCCCGCCCGGTGAAGCCGGAGGCGTCCGCGCCGAAGTCGGCGAGGACCGTCTCGGCGTTGGTCTCCATGGGCGCGCCCTCGTGGCCCCAGGTGCCCGCGCTCTCCACGATCAGACCGCCGCCGGCCGGGTCGCCGAGCCGGTCCGCCACGAAGTGCCGGGTCAGCCGTTCGGTGATGGGCGAGCGGCAGACGTTGCCGGTGCTCACGTGGAGGATGCGGAAGGCCCCGCCGGGCAGCCCCGGCTGCGTCGGGATCACCGGCTCGTCCTTCCCGCCTATGCCACGCATGGGGGTCCCCCCTGCGGGAGCCGGTGCGTGGACCCGGGGGTGTCGGGCGCCGTCAATTCGCCACCTCGAGGTCGGGTACGACCTTGCGCAGTTCCTCCGCCGACAGCGCGCCCGCGCGCAGCAGCACGGGCACCTCACGGGTGACGTCGACGATGGAGGACGGCACGATGCCGGGGGTCGGGCCGCCGTCCAGGTAGACGGAGACGGAGTCGCCGAGCATCTCCTGGGCGGCGTCGCAGGTCTCCGGCGCGGGGTGGCCGGAGAGGTTCGCCGAGGACACGGCCATCGGGCCGAACTCGGTGAGCAGCTCGATGGCGACCGGGTGCAGCGGCATGCGCACGGCGACCGTGCCCCGGGTCTCGCCCAGGTCCCACTGGAGGGACGGCTGGTGGCGGGCGACGAGGGTGAGGGCGCCGGGCCAGAAGGCGTCGACCAGTTCCCAGGCCATCTCCGAGAAGTCCGTGACCAGCCCGTGCAGCGTGTTCGGCGAACCGATCAGCACCGGGGAGGGCATGGCACGCCCGCGGCCCTTGGCCTGAAGCAGATCGCCCACGGCCTCCGAGGAGAACGCGTCGGCCCCGATGCCGTACACGGTGTCCGTCGGCAGCACCACGAGTTCGCCCCGGCGGACGGCGGACGCGGCCTCGCGCAGACCCGTCGCGCGGTCGGTCGCGTCGTTGGTGTCGTATCGCCGTGCCATTGTCAGCGGGCCTCCTCGTACACGTACTGCTGGTCTGAAGTCCTGGTGGTGGGCTGTGCCGGGCTCATGGCAGCGCCTTGCGGGCGGTGGCGAACCGCGGCCGGTTGTTGAGGTCGGGGTGGTCGGCGGCGTCCGCCCAGCCCCGCTCCTCGGTGAAGATCCACGGCACCTGGCCGCCCTGGGTGTCGGCGTGCTCGATGACGACGACGCCGCCCGGGCGCAGCAGCCGGTGCGCGGTGCGCTCGATGCCGCGGATCAGGTCGAGACCGTCCTCGCCGGAGAAGAGCGCCAGCTGGGGGTCGTAGTCGCGGGCCTCCGGGGCGACGTACTCCCATTCGGTCAGCGGGATGTACGGCGGGTTGGAGATCACGAGGTCGACCTGACCGTCGAGGTCCGGGAAGGCGGTCAGGGCGTCGCCCTGGCGCAGGTCGACCCTGGACCCCTCCACGTTCTTGCGGGTCCACGTCAGCGCGTCCTCGCTCAGCTCCACGGCGTGCACGCGGGAGCGCGGCACCTCCTGGGCGAGGGCGAGCGCGATGGCGCCCGAGCCGGTGCACAGGTCCACGATGCAGGGCTCGACCACGTCCATGGCGCGCACGGCGTCTATGGCCCAGCCGACCACGGACTCGGTCTCGGGCCGTGGCACGAAGACACCCGGGCCGACCTGGAGCTCCAGGTAGCGGAAGTAGGCCCGCCCGGTGATGTGCTGCAACGGCTCGCGCTGCTCGCGCCGGGCGACGACCTCCCAGTAGCGGGCGTCGAAGTCGGCGTCCTTGACGGAGTGCAGCTGGCCGCGCTTGACCCCGTGCACGAAAGCGGCCAGCTCCTCGGCGTCGTTGCGCGGCGAGGGGACACCGGCGTCGGCCAGCCGCTGGGTGGCCTGCGCCACCTCCGCGAGCAGCACGCTGCGGGGGCCTGGGGGTCGCCCCCCGAATTCTTGCTGCACGCTGGTCCTCCGTGCTCGGTACTGGTGCGTAGGTGCCGTGCCTGCCGGCGCGGGACGTGCGTCCTGTCTAGGTGCCTTACGCGGTCTGCTCCACGTGCCTCACGCGGTCCGCGGCCTCACGCCGCCGCGAGCTTGGCGGCCGAGTCCGCGTCGACGCAGGCCTGGATCACCGCGGCCAGTTCGCCGTCCAAGACCTGGTCCAGGTTGTACGCCTTGAAGCCGACCCGGTGGTCGGAGATGCGGTTCTCCGGGAAGTTGTAGGTGCGGATCTTCTCGGAGCGGTCGACGGTGCGGACCTGGCTGCGGCGGGCGTCCGCGGCCTCCCTCTCCGCTTCCTCCTGCGCCGCGGCGAGCAGCCTGGAGCGCAGGATGCGCATCGCCTGCTCCTTGTTCTGCAGCTGGCTCTTCTCGTTCTGGCAGGAGGCGACGACTCCGGTGGGCAGGTGCGTGATGCGCACCGCGGAGTCGGTGGTGTTGACGGACTGGCCGCCCGGCCCGGAGGACCGGTAGACGTCGATGCGCAGGTCGTTCGGGTTGATCTCGACGTCGACCTCCTCGGCCTCCGGGGTCACGAGGACACCCGCCGCCGAGGTGTGGATACGGCCCTGGGACTCGGTGGCCGGCACGCGCTGCACGCGGTGCACACCGCCCTCGTACTTCAGCCGGGCCCACACGCCCTGGCCGGGCTCGATCTGCCCGCGGGCCTTCACCGCGACCTGGACGTCCTTGTAGCCGCCCAGCTCGGACTCGGTGGCGTCGATGATCTCGGTCTTCCAGCCGACCCGCTCGGCATAGCGCAGGTACATGCGCAGCAGGTCGCCGGCGAAGAGCGCCGACTCGTCGCCGCCCGCGCCGGCCTTGATCTCCAGGATGACGTCCTTGTCGTCGCTGGGGTCGCGCGGCACGAGCAGCAGGCGCAGCTTCTCGGTCAGCTCCTCGCGCTGCTTGTCCAGCTCCTTGACCTCGGCGGCGAAGTCGGGGTCGTCGGCGGCCAGTTCGCGCGCGGTGTCGATGTCGTCGCCGGTCTGCTTCCAGGAGCGGTACGTGGCGACGATCGGGGTCAGCTCGGCGTAACGCTTGTTGAGCTTGCGCGCGTTCGCCTGGTCGGCGTGGACCGACGGGTCGGCGAGCTTCTTCTCCAGGTCGGCGTGCTCGACGACGAGCTCCTCGACGGCCTCGAACATCTTGGGCTCCTGCTACTGCTGGGGGAGGGGAAGGGCGGACGACCAAAAACGCCGGTCCCGGGCGCGCCCCGGTGAAGGGCGCGGCCGTGGACCGGCGAAATGGGGCTCGCTACTTCTTGGAGCCGGCGGCAGCCTTGCCGAAGCGGGCCTCGAAGCGGGCCACACGGCCACCGGTGTCGAGGATCTTCTGCTTGCCCGTGTAGAACGGGTGGCACTCGGAGCAGACCTCGGCCCGGATGGTGCCGGACTCGATGGTGCTGCGGGTGGTGAACGACGCGCCGCAGGTGCAGCTGACCTGCGTCTCGACGTACTCGGGGTGGATGTCGCGCTTCAAGGTGTCTCCTATGTTCGGGAGGGCGCCGGGTCGCCGCCGCGGGATGCGGGGGCGTGAACCGGGGCCGACGGACCAGTCTGCCAGGACTGGCGCCATCTCCCAAAACCGGGGGTCGGGCTCCGGTATTCCCCGCGGGACGCGGCGGAGCCGCACATCGGCTACGAGGCGCTCACGACGCCCTTTGCCTCACCGGTCGCCGTGCCCTGCGTGGCCGTCCTCGGGATCGACCGGTCGTTCCTCAGGGCCGTCCAGACCTGGTGCGCCTTGGTCTGTTCGATGATCACGCGGTTGGGGTCGGCCGGGTCGTACTGGACCGGCATGGTGACCATGCTCATGTGGGAGGAGCTGATGCCCTTGAGGCCGTCGGCGAAGGAGATCAGGGAGTTCACCGAGCCGAGGTCGGAATCGGTGGTGACGGCCTTGGTCGCGGTGTCGGCGAGGTCGTAGAGCTTCTTGGGGTCGGTGAAGAGGCCCACGTGCTTGACCTGGTCGATCAGCGCCTTGACGAAGGCCTGCTGGAGCTGGATGCGGCCCAGGTCGGAGCCGTCGCCGACGCCGTGCCGGGTGCGGACCAGGCCGAGGGACTGCTGCCCGTTCAGGGTGTGTGTGCCCGCGTCGAGGTTCAGGTGGCTGTTCGGGTCGTGGATGGCCTTGGTCGTGGTGACCTGGACGCCGCCGAGGTCGTCGATGAGCCTCTGGAAGCCGCTGAAGTCGACCTCCAGGTAGTGGTCCATTCGCAGGCCGGTGAGCGACTCCACGGTCTTCACGGCGCAGGCGGCGCCGCCCGTGCCGTAGGACTCGTTGAACATCGCGTTCTGCGCGGCCGGGTGCGTGCCGCCCTTGGCGTCGGTGCACTCCGGGCGGTCCACGAGGGTGTCGCGGGGTATGGAGACGACACTGGCCTTCTTGTGGCCCTCGTACACGTGCACGATCATCGCCGTGTCGGAGCGGGCGCTGCCGTCGTCGGTGCCGCCGCCCAGCTTCTTGTTGCTGCCGGAGCGGGTGTCCGAGCCGAGGACCAGGATGTTCTCGGAACCGTTGCCGGCCTTGCCGGGCCGGTCGGTGCCGAGCGCCTGGTTGATGTCGACCGTCTTCAGGTTGTCGTTCAGCTTGAAGTACAGGAAGCCGGCGCCGGCGCCGCCGAGCACAACGATGCCCGCCGCGGTCCAGGCCGCGGCCACCAGCGCCTTGCGCCGCCCCGTGGCGGGCTTGCGGCGGCGGCCCCCGGCGCCTTGGCGGCGGGGGCTCCGGGCGGGGTTCTTCCCCGGTATGCCGGGGTCCGGCGTGCTCTGGGGGGACATGTGCTCCTCAGCTCTCGTTCCGGTCGGTTACCCCTTGATGCCTGGGTCAGGCCCGGCCCGGTCGAAGCCGTACCGCACCATCGTCACTCTTCACGGTCAGACGAGGTAACCGGTGCAAAGGTTGCACAGAGGCGGTACGGGGTGCTGTGGCGAAGCTCTCGCCGGCCCCCGTCGGCCTTGTCCGGGCGCTGCGGGGCGGGCGAGGGCACCCCGGCTGCGGCGCTGCGTGCACGGCGAAGGGCCGCCCCCTGACGGGAGCGGCCCTTCGCTGCCGGACCGTGCGGATCAGTCGCCGTTGCCGGGGGCCGGCGTCGTCTTCTGGATCTGCATCAGGAACTCGACGTTCGACTTCGTCTGCTTCATCTTGTCGAGGAGCAGCTCGATCGCCTGCTGCTGGTCGAGCGCGTGCAGCACCCGGCGCAGCTTCCAGACGATTCCCAGCTCCTCGGAGTTCAGCAGGATCTCCTCCTTGCGGGTGCCGGACGCGTCCACGTCCACCGCCGGGAAGATGCGCTTGTCGGCGAGCTTCCGGTCGAGCTTCAGCTCCATGTTGCCGGTGCCCTTGAACTCCTCGAAGATCACCTCGTCCATGCGGGACCCGGTGTCCACCAGGGCGGTGGCGAGGATGGTCAGCGAACCGCCGTCCTCGATGTTGCGGGCCGCACCGAAGAAGCGCTTCGGCGGGTACAGGGCGGTCGAGTCGACACCACCGGACAGGATGCGGCCGGAGGCCGGGGCGGCGAGGTTGTACGCGCGACCCAGACGGGTGATCGAGTCCAGCAGGACGACCACGTCGTGACCCAGCTCGACCAGGCGCTTGGCGCGCTCGATGGCCAGCTCGGCGACGGTGGTGTGGTCCTCGGCCGGGCGGTCGAAGGTCGAGGAGATGACCTCGCCCTTGACCGACCGCTGCATGTCGGTGACCTCTTCCGGACGCTCGTCGACGAGGACGACCATCAGGTGGCACTCGGGGTTGTTGTGCGTGATGGCGTTGGCGATCGCCTGCATGATCATGGTCTTGCCGGTCTTCGGCGGGGCCACGATCAGACCGCGCTGGCCCTTGCCGATCGGCGACACGAGGTCGATGATCCGGGTCGTCAGCACGCCCGCCTCGGTCTCCAGGCGGAGCCGGTCCTGCGGGTAGAGCGGCGTCAGCTTGTTGAACTCCGGCCGCCCGCGGCCGTGTTCGGGCGCCATGCCGTTGACGGAGTCCAGGCGCACGAGCGCGTTGAACTTCTCGCGGCGCTCGCCCTCCTTGGGCTGGCGCACGGCGCCGGTGATGTGGTCGCCCTTGCGCAGGCCGTTCTTGCGGACCTGGGCGAGTGAGACGTACACGTCGTTCGGACCGGGCAGGTAGCCGGAGGTCCGGATGAAGGCGTAGTTGTCGAGGATGTCCAGGATGCCCGCGACCGGGATCAGGACGTCGTCCTCGGTGATCTGCGGCTCCTGCACGTCGTCGCGGCCACGACGGCCACGACGGTCGCGGTAGCGGCCACGACGGCCGCGGCGGCCGCCCTCGAAGTCGTCGTCGTCCTGCGGACCGGCGTTGCGGTCCTGACGGCCGCCGCCCTGCTGCTGGTTCTGCTGGCGCTGGCCCTGCTGGTCGTCGCCCTTGCCGCCACGGCGGTCACGGTCCCGGTCACGATCACGGTCACGGTCGCGGTCGCGGCCACGCTCGCGGCGGTCGCGCCGGCGGCCCTCGCCGCCATCGCCCGTGTCACCCTTGGCGTCGCCCTGCTGCTGGCCCTGGGCCTGCTGCTGCGCCTGCTGGGCGGCGGACTCGGCCTTGGCCTCGGCCTTCGGCTCGCTCTTCGCCTCGGCGGTGACCGTCTCGGGGCTGCCCGCCTCGGCGGTGGCCCGGCGCCTGCGGCGCTCGGCGGGAGCGTCGCTGGCCGGCTGGCCGGGGATCTCGATCTGCTGCTGGGCGGCGGCCTTCTCGGCCGGCGCCTCGGCCGCCTTCTTGCCCGCGGCGCTGTCGTCGCCCGTGCGGGTGCGGGAGGTGGCGCGGCGCTTCGGCTTGGTCTCGGTGGCGTCGCCCGCGGCGGTCGCGGCCTTCGCGGGGGCGGCACCCCCTGAGGCCTGCGCCTCCTTGATGACCTCGATCAGCTGGCTCTTGCGCATCCGCGCGGTGCCCCTGATGCCGAGGCCCGAGGCGACCTGCTGCAGCTCGGCCAGCACCATGCCCTCGAGGCCGGTACCGCGGCGCCGCCGGGAGCCGGCACCGGTAGCAGGCGCGGAGGCGTCCGTGGCGGGCGCGGCAGCGGTCTCCTCGACACGTGCGCCCATCAGATCGGTGGTGTCGCTCACGAAGGGTCCTTCCCTGGAGCGGACGTCGGCCTGTCTGGCTCGGCGACCGGTTGTGCTGTCCGGCTTCGGTCCTTGCTGTGTGGACCGTGCCGGGGCGGTGGTCCGCCAAAGCGGCGGAAGAGATATCTGGTGAGTGGCGCTGCCGCGACGTGCCGTGGCACCCGGTGTCACGTGGCGTGGTAGCACCGTTTCCGGAGCGTGCCCTGTGGACCGCTCAGCGTCCGCGTACGACGTACTGCCCGGATACGGCGTACGGAACACAGAATGGCTTGGGGAGCTCCCGGAAGAATGTTGGTCCCGGACTGGGACACGAAGCACCTCGCCATGGTGGGGTCGGGTGCAGACTTGAGATTAACACTACCGGATCCAACAAACATTCCCCCTCTCCAATCCGGCAATCGCGTGTCAGCCGGACAGCGGCAGCACGCAGGCGCCCTGCGCATCGAGACTCAGCCGGTTGGCGGCCCAGCCCGTACCCGCGAGTCGTTCCACCTTGTCGGCGGTGCCCGCGTCGGCCAGCGCCATCACCGTCGGTCCGGCGCCGGAGATGACCGCGGGGATGCCGTCCCCGCGCAGCCGCTCCACCAGCGCGGCGCTCTCCGGCATGGCCGGGGCGCGGTACTCCTGGTGCAGTCGGTCCTCGGTGGCGGGCAGCAGCAGCTCGGGGCGCCGGGTGAGGGCCTCGACGAGCAGGGCCGCACGGCCCGCGTTGACGGCCGCGTCGACGTGCGGCACGGTGCGCGGGAGCAGGCCGCGCGCGGTCGCGGTCAGGACGGGTTTCGCGGGCACGAAAACCACCGGAACGATGGAATCCGAGGGCTCCATCCTGATCGCCCGGGCGGCCCCGGCCTCCATCCAGGACAGGGTGAACCCGCCGAGCAGACAGGCCGCCACGTTGTCCGGGTGGCCCTCGATCTCGGTGGCCAGCTCCAGGAGCGCCGTGTCGTCGAGTCTGGTGTCGCCGCCTATGGTCACGGCGCGGGCGGCGACGATGCCGGCGCAGATGGCGGCGGAGGACGAGCCGAGTCCGCGGCCGTGCGGGATGCGGTTCGCGCAGACGATCTCCAGGCCGCGCGGCTGCCCGCCGAGCACGTCGAAGGCGGTGCGCAACGACCGTACGAGCAGGTGCTTCTCGTCCCGCGGCAGGGTCTCGCCGCCCTCGCCCGCGATGTCGATGTGCAGCCCGGAGTCGGCCACCCGGACGACGACGTCGTCGTAGAGCCCCAGCGCGAGGCCGAGGGCATCGAAGCCCGGGCCCAGGTTGGCGCTGGTGGCGGGGACGCGCACCCGGACGGCGGCGGCGCGGAACGCTGGACCGGCCATCGCTCGTTGACTCTCCTTGAGCTGCGTGACGGTCGAGTGACATTCGACCGGGATTCGACGGATACGTGAGGACCCTCGGGGCCGCGAGAACGGCGCGGTACCGCGACATGCCAAGGCATATGCGGTGGGCGGGTTCCTTACAGCCTATCGAAGGAAGGTTCTGTGGCGACATAGGGCGCACAGGAGGCGCACGATGCGTGTCGCGTGCCGTTCCGTGCCCCCATGTCAGGGGCCCGGACGAGGACGCCCCGGGAGGTCGCGGGGTTGCGCGGACCGGCGGGCGCGGACACCGGCACCGCGCCCGCCGGCCGGTGCGGTGGGGGCGGGTGCGCGTTGTGCGCGGGCGGGTCGCGGGGCCGGGACGGTGCCGTGCCCGGAGCGCCGCCCACCTGGGCGGACAGTCGACGGGACCGGCAGGCGGTACCCGTCGGGAGCGACCGGCGGGCGGATGCTCCGGCGGCCGGGTGGCACGGAGTGCCTCCGTACCGCCGCCGCCACCGTCACCGCCGCCGTCGCCACCACCGGCGACCGCGCACCGGCGGCCTCACCTGCGGCGGGTCCGCCCGATGGGCGGGCCCACGCAGTGGCAGGTCTACGCAATGGCGGGTCTACGCAATGGCAGGTCTACGCAGTGGCAGGCCACCTCGGCCGTCGTCCTGCCCAGCACCGTTGCGCGCCGCACCGGACTCCCCCGGCCGCCGGACTCGCCGGGCCCATCGGAACTCCCGGCCGACGGTCGCTCCCTGCGCACCGGTCGTTCCGACCCATCGGGGCCCCAGCCCACCCGCTGTTCCGGCCCACCAGGGCCCCAGCCCACCGGTTGACCCGGTCTGCCGGGGCTCCCGGCCCACCGCCGGTCAGGCGAGACCGAGCCGTTCCGCCGCCGTGGCCGCGTCGACCGGGACGGTGACCGGCTGCGGGGCGCCGGCGACGGCCCAGTCGGGGTCCTTGAGGCCGTTCCCGGTGACCGTGCACACGATCCGCTGGCCCGGATCCACCTTGCCCTGCTCGGCGGCCTTCAGCAGTCCGGCGACGGAGGCGGCCGACGCCGGCTCGACGAAGACGCCCTCCTGCGCGGCCAACAGCCGGTAGGCGCGCAGGATCTCACGGTCCGTCACCTCGTCGACAACGCCGCCGGACTCGTCCCGCGCGGCCAGCGCGTACGTCCACGAAGCGGGGTTGCCGATGCGGATGGCGGTGGCGATGGTCGAGGGGTCCTTGACGACCTCGCCGCGCACGATCGGCGCGCTGCCGGAGGCCTGGAAGCCCCACATGCGCGGGGTCCGCGTGGAGACCTTGTCGGCGGCGTACTCCTTGTAGCCCTTCCAGTAGGCGGTGATGTTGCCCGCGTTGCCGACCGGGAGGACGTGGATGTCCGGTGCGTCGCCGAGCATGTCGACGATCTCGAAGGCGGCGGTCTTCTGCCCCTCGATACGTACCGGGTTGACCGAATTGACCAGCGCCACGGGGTAGTTGTCGCTCAGCGCGCGGGCCAGCGTGAGGCAGTCGTCGAAGTTGCCGTCGACCTGGAGGATCTGGGCGCCGTGCACGAGCGCCTGGCCCATCTTGCCGAGCGCGATCTTGCCCTGCGGCACGAGCACGGCGGAGACCATGCCGGCCCGTACGGCGTACGCGGCGGCGGAGGCGGAGGTGTTGCCGGTGGAGGCGCAGATGACCGCCTTGGCGCCTTCCTCCTTGGCCTTGCTGATCGCCATGGTCATGCCGCGGTCCTTGAAGGACCCGGTCGGGTTGGCGCCCTCGACCTTGAGGTGGACCTCGCAGCCGGTGCGCTCGGAGAGGACCTGCGCGGGCACGAGCGGCGTACCGCCCTCGCGGAGCGTCACGACCGGCGTGCTGTCGGACACCGGCAGCCGGTCCCGGTACTCCTCGATGATTCCGCGCCACTGGTGGGTCATTGCTGGTTACTCTCCTTCAACCCGCATGATGCTGGCGACGCCCCGCACGGTGTCGAGGCTGCGCAGCGCCTCGACGGTGCCGGTGAGGGCGGCGTCGGACGCTCGGTGGGTGACGACGACGAGGGAGGCCTCTCCCCCGGTCTCGAATTCGCCCGAGCGGGAGGCACCCCCGTCCTTGCCCTGCTGGCGAACAGTGTCGATGGACACTCCGTGCTCGGCGAACACGGTGGCGACCTGGGCGAGCACGCCGGGTTTGTCGGCGACGTCCAGGCTGATGTGGTAGCGCGTGACGACGTCGCCCATGGGCGAGACGGTCAGCGCGGCGTACGCCGACTCCCCGGGCCCGGTGGCACCGTTCAGCCGGTTGCGGCAGACGGCGACGAGGTCACCGAGGACCGCGGAGGCGGTGGGCGAACCGCCGGCGCCGGGCCCGTAGAACATCAGCCGGCCCGCCGCCTCCGACTCGACGAACACGGCGTTGTACGCGCCGCGCACCGAGGCGAGCGGGTGGCTGAGCGGGATCATCGCGGGGTGCACGCGCGCGGTGACGGAGCCGCCGTCGGCCGCCCGCTCGCAGATGGCGAGCAGCTTGATGGTGCAGCCCATCTCCTTGGCGGAGGCGAAGTCGGCGGCGGTGACCTCGGTCATGCCCTCGCGGTGGACGTCGTCGAGGCGTACGCGTGTGTGGAAGGCGATCCCGGCGAGGATGGCGGCCTTGGCGGCGGCGTCGAAGCCCTCCACGTCGGCGGTCGGGTCGGCCTCGGCGTACCCGAGCGCGGTGGCCTCGTCGAGGGCCTCCTGGTACCCGGCGCCCGTGGAGTCCATCTTGTCGAGGATGAAGTTGGTGGTGCCGTTCACGATGCCGAGGACCCGGTTGACCTTGTCCCCGGCGAGGGACTCGCGCAGCGGCCGGATCAGCGGGATGGCACCGGCGACGGCGGCCTCGTAGTAGAGGTCGCGGCCGTGCTCCTCGGCGGCGGCGTGCAGGGCGGCCCCGTCCTGGGCGAGGAGGGCCTTGTTCGCGGAGACCACGGAGGCGCCGTGCTCGAACGCGGTCGTGATGAGGGTGCGGGCGGGTTCGATGCCACCGATGACCTCGATGACGACGTCGATGTCGCCGCGTTTGACGAGGGCGGTGGCGTCGGTGGTGATGAGCGCGGGGTCGATGCCCTCGCGGACCTTGGAGGGGCGCCGGACGGCGACCCCGGCCAGCTCCACCGGGGCACCGATCCTGGCCGTGAGGTCGTCGGCGTGCGTCGTCATGATGCGCGCCACCTCTGAGCCGACAACCCCACAGCCCAGCAGCGCCACCTTCAGCGGACGCGTACGCATCATCCGACCTCGTTTCCTCATACCGTCTACGGTTGGACCAGTCTCACTCACCGGACCGGAGTTTCTGCCATTTGTCCGGATCGTGAGACGTTTATTTCATTTTCGCCGGGCCGGAAGACAGGAGATCTTCCGGCGCGGCGGTGCCCCGCGTCATACCTGTCTCACCCGACGTCGAGACGCAGGAGGTCGTCCTCCGTCTCCCGTCGGACGATGACCCGGGCCTCCCCGTCGGCGACGGCGACGACCGGCGGACGCAGCGCGTGGTTGTAGTTGCTGGCCATGGACCGGCAGTACGCGCCCGTCGCGGGCACGGCGATGAGATCGCCGGGCGCCAGGTCGGCGGGCAGGAACGCGTCCTTGACCACGATGTCGCCGCTCTCGCAGTGCTTGCCGACGACGCGGACGAGCATCGCCTCGGCGTCGGAGGCGCGGGAGACGAGAGCCACGCTGTACTCGGCGTCGTAGAGCGCGGTACGGATGTTGTCGGACATGCCGCCGTCGACGGACACGTACGTCCGCAGCCCTTCGAGCGGCTTGACGGTGCCGACCTCGTAGAGGGTGAAGGCGGTGGGACCGACGACGGCGCGCCCGGGCTCGACCGAGATGCGCGGCGTGCGCAACCGGGCGGCCTCGCACTCACGCGTCACGATCTCGGTGAGCGCCTTGGCGATCTCGTGCGGCTCGCGCGGGTCGTCGGCGCTGGTGTAGGCGATGCCGAGGCCGCCGCCGAGATCGATCTCGGGCAGTTCGACGCCGTGTTCGTCACGGACGTCCTTCAGCAGCCCCACGACCCGGTGCGCGGCGACCTCGAACCCGGACATGTCGAAGATCTGCGACCCGATGTGGCTGTGGATGCCGATCAGCTCCAGGCCGTCGAGCTGGAGCGCCCGCCGCACGGCCTCGGCGGCCTGCCCGCCGGCGAGCGGGATGCCGAACTTCTGGTCCTCGTGGGCGGTGGCGATGAACTCGTGCGTGTGCGCCTCGACACCGACGGTGATACGGATCTGGACGCGCTGCCGCTTGCCGAGGGACCGGGCGATGTGCGCGACCCGGACGATCTCCTGGAACGAGTCGAGCACGATCCGCCCGACCCCCGCGCCCACCGCGCGCTCGATCTCCGCGGCGGACTTGTTGTTGCCGTGGAAGGCGATACGGTCCGCGGGCATCCCCGCGGACAGGGCGGTGGCCAGCTCGGTCCCGGAGCAGACGTCGAGGTTGAGCCCCTCCTCGTCCAGCCATCGCACGAGCGCGCGCGACAGGAAGGCCTTGCCGGCGTAGAAGACGTCGGCGTCGTGCCCGAAGGCGGTGCGCCAGGCGCGGGCGCGCGCCCGGAAGTCGGCCTCGTCCATGACGTACGCGGGCGTGCCGAACTCCTCGGCGAGCCGGGTGACGGGGACTCCGCCGACGCTCACCACGCCGTCGGCGTCCCGCGTGACGGTCTGCGCCCAGACCTTGGGGTCGAGGGTGTTGAGGTCGGCAGGCGGGGCGGCGTAGTGGCCCTCGGGCAGGACATCGGCGTGACGGGGCCCGGCGGGATGTGCGGAACGGCTCATGTCGGTGTGTCTCTCTGCGCTCTCAGAGGTGGTCGGGTGCGTCGATGCCGAGCAGGGACAGGCCGCCGGCCAGCACCGTCCCGGCGGCTTCGGCGAGGGCCAGCCGGGCGCGGTGGGCGGCCGAGGGTTTCTCCTCGCCGCGCGGCAGTACGTCCGGCAGCAGGGCCGGCACGGCGTCGGCGACGGTGACGAGGTGCCGGGCGAGCCGGTCGGGCGCGCGGTCGCGCGCCGCCCGGGCGAGCACGCGGGGGTGGTCGGCGAGGGCGGCGAGCAGCGGACGGGCCACGACCGTGTCCACGGCCCCCGGCAGCCCGGCGAAGCCGAGGTCGGCGGCGTTGCGGTGCAGGGCCCGGGTGCGGGCGTGGGCGTAACGGATACGGAAGAGGGGGTTGCTCTCGCGCTGGACGAGGTGTTCCACGCCGATGCGGGACCGGTCGTGACCGGCGGGATGGAGGAGCGCCCAGCGTCCGGCGTCCCGCCCGAGGGCGAGAAGTGCGGCGGTGTCGGCGGCGGGAACGGGAACGGGGCGTACGTCGACGTCCGGCGGGTTCGTCGTGGCCGCGTCGGCCCGGGCGCCGAGCCCTGCCTCCCACTCCGGCGGAACCGCCCTCTCACAACCGGTCCGCACGAGGGCGCCCTGGGCGCGCAGCAGGCGTGCGAGGACGTCACCGACGACGAGGGCGCGGGGTTCGGCGGCGCAGTGCAGGCTGAGTACCTGCCCGGCGGCGTCCTGCCCGTATCCGTACCGCGGGCCGTCGCGCAGGATCTGCTCGACGAGCCGACGGGCGGCGGCGCCGGCATCGGCGTCACGAAGACTGATGTTGAGAAACCCGGGCCCGGTGACGACGACACTCCCGATGCCGTCGGCTGCCATGGCCATGAGGTGGTCCCGCAGCACGTCGGCCACCCGCAGCGGGGCCTGCCCGGCGGGCCGGGCGAGCTGGAGCGCGACGCTGGTGGCGTAGTCCCCGCACCCGCCCGGCCCCGGCGGCGCGACCACGACCCGCTCCGGAACCGACACGCTCAGCTCCCCCGCGTCGACAGCACGACGCACCGCGCACAGCACGGTACGGGAGAGCTCCACGGGGGTCACGGGACAAGCGTAGGGGAGGAGGGGGGTGGGTAGGCGAACGGGTTTGGGCGGGGTATCGGCATGTGGACGGTGGGGCGGGGGTGAGGGCCTGGCGCCCCGGCCGCCGCATGGAGCACGGGGTGATACCTGCCGCATGGAGCACGGGGTGATACCTGCCGCATGGAGCCCGGGGTGATACCCGCCGCCTGGACCACGGGGCGGTACCCGCCGCCTGGACCACGGGGTGGCGCGGCGACCGCCGACCCACCGCCGACCCACCGGGCTACTACCCGGCGCGGCTGCCGACCCGCCGGGGCGCTGAGGAACGCGGGGGGGACTATCCGGGGCGCTGAGGAACGCGGTGGGGACTATCCGGTACGACGGCCGGTCCGCTGGGCGTCCCCGCCCCCACCGGGACCGGCACCCTCCCCACCGGCCGCATCGGGCTGCTGCCCTCTCCCCCGCCCCTCGACCAAGTCCAGTACGACGCGCACGAGTTCGGAAGGCTCGAAGGGCTTGGCGAGAAAGGCGTCGACCCCGGCGTCGAGCCCGGCCGCGACCTCCCCCTGCGAACAGGCACTGACGATGGCGAGTGGAAGATCACGGGTACGGGGATCGGCGCGCAGCTGCGCGGCGGTGGCGAGCCCGTCGAGCCGGGGCATGACGACGTCGAGGGTGATCACATCGGGCCGCACCTGATGCACAACGTCCAGACACTCGGCACCGTCGACCGCGGTCACGACCTCGAGACCCTCAAGCTCGAGATTGACCCTGATCAGCTGCCGGATGACCTTGTTGTCGTCCACAACAAGCACCCGGCCGGAAGCCCCTGGCACAACTCGAGAGTAGGTCGGCCCCGGCCACCGCGTCCGGGTTTTCCCCACTTCCACCCCGTCCGGGGGACGCACCCCTTCCACATGGACACACGCAGGGGCTGCATCCCCCACAGAAAACGTTCATGACCACCCCAGGGGAGCTGGTAGTGTTCTACCCGTCGCCGCGCACAGAGCGCGACGAACCCCGCCCCCGTAGCTCAGGGGATAGAGCAACGGCCTCCGGAGCCGTGTGCGCAGGTTCGAATCCTGCCGGGGGCACCCCTTATGAGGTGCCCAAAGACCCCGTCACCAGCGGAAACGCTGAGGCCGGGGTCTTCTTGCATGTGCAGGCGTATGCGGCCCGAAGCGGCCGTATGTCGGGGTCCGTGGACGAGGCGTGGACGGGATCTTGAAGCATTCCCGCAGGTGACGAGACTCATTGGAGTCAAGCGGGCCCGCACCCCGTTATGGTCGTCCCGGTCTTGCATCGTGCCGCCGGCGGGAGCCTGAGCCCTGACGGCATCGTGCCGTGTTCAGCCGCTGTCCGCGAGCGGCCGAATGGACGAGTTGGGGGATCTCGTGGATGTAACCACGCTTGCCGTCGCGCTCATCGGCGTCGGGGGAACGCTGGGCGGAACCCTGGGTGGAGCAGTGCTCAGCCAGCGTGTCACCCGGGAGCAGAACCAGCGTGCCGATCGTGAACGGGCGGAGGACCGCCACGACCGCGCGCAGGAAGCCAGACGCGATCTCTACGCCCGGCTGAACACCACGGCTCGTGCCTTCCGGGTTGCTGCCCGAGACGCAGTCCTGGCAGCCGAGCGCGGCGAAGGCGTCGACCCGGCGGTGCTCGACACCGCCAAGGAAGCATGGGCAGAGCAATACTCCCTGGCACAGATGGCACTGCCGAAGGACGTCCATCAGATCGCCTCGGCCCTCAACAGAGCGCTCGGGGTCGGGTACTCCGTCGTGAAGCAGTTGCCGAGCCGTCCTGACTCAGACGGGTCGTACGAGCGAGGCAAGGATTGGTTCAGCGGGCCGCTGTCCGACGGGGTGTATCTGCTGCGGGTCGCCCTCCGTCACGATCTGGGCGTCGAGGTGGAGCCCGACTTCGAAGACACTCGCGCTCGATTGCTTGCCGCTCTCGACCGGGAGCGGAAGAGCCTTGCCCGCCAGCTCGCCTCAGAACAGGCCCAGGCCACTAGGCATGCTTGAGAGGTAGGGCAAACGGCAAGGCCCCTGGGCGTCACCCCAGAGGCCTCGTACACGGTCAGGTGCCGTTATTCGTACTCGCGAAGCAGGTCCTCGATACGCCGGTTGGCAACGTCCTGCCGTCCGTCGAGGCACTTCGCGTACCGGGTCAGCAGGACCTCAACGCTGTTTCCGGCACGCTCGGCCACCTCGGTCGGGTCGACGCCGGCGTTGAGCCACGTCGACAGCGCCGAGTGGCGGAGGTCGTACGGCCGACTGGCGAGAGGCGAAGCCGCGACGGCTGGCGGCAGGGCGAGGAGCCGCGCTTCCTGCCAGACGCGGTAGTACGTCGAGGAGGGGACGACCGCGCCCTTCTCGCTGAAGAACAACCGCCCGTCGTCGGCAGTGCCGAAGGTGGCGAGATGCTCGCGAATGACGGCGACGAGGTGGGGTGGAATGGGCACCCGCCTGACGTCCTCAGTCGGTCGGTTCTTCAGTCCGCGGTCGTCGTGGGTCTCCCCCGAGTCGGTCCATTGCTTGCCAACAGACGGACGAGTCCGGTGGAGCAGCGCCGACCCCCAGCCCTGTTCGGGGAGGTTCAGGTCCGTTTCGACGAGGCCGACTGCTTCAGCTGGCCGGAGTCCGCCGAAGTACATGGAGGCGAAGAGACCCACCAAGCGGCGGCCACGGGCACGCCGGTAGCCGCCCACGTAGGAGACAGCCGCCAGGAGACTGCGAGCCTGCTCAGGGTTCGCGACTACACGGGGGTCAACCTGGTTGGAGACCTTCGGCTT
Source organism: Streptomyces sp. NPDC056160 (assembly GCF_042268205.1). Lineage (NCBI taxonomy): Bacteria > Bacillati > Actinomycetota > Actinomycetes > Kitasatosporales > Streptomycetaceae > Streptomyces > Streptomyces sp. NPDC056160. Next base: position 64,984 of record NZ_JBHJUW010000010.1, on the reverse strand, counting down.
CTGCCAGCGAACAGCAGTGATCGGGTTTTCACGCAGCTCCCCCAGGTCGACCGCATAGTTGGCAGCGTTGACTAGAGTCCGCCGCTTACGCCGCACGGTTTCGGCTGCTGCGGCCGTGCCGTCGAGCCGTAGTTTCAGTGAGTCCAGCACCGCACGGGCCATGGCCGGTTCAGCGAGATCGGCGAGCGGCCGCAATGCCTTCGACACCCAGTGAAGGACCTTGCGCACATCGTCCGGGACGTCTCGGTCATCGGGCCCCGGCAGGACGAAGGCCCAATTCCGGAGCGCCTTGCGGATGGCCTGGTCGGACGGCCGTCCAGCCCGCTCGTCGAGGAGCTCCACAGTCACACTGGTGAGCGACTCGTTGATGCCGTCGCGCGTGTTGGGTGCGGCATGGGGCCACTTCATCGCGAGGTACCGGAGGGCGAAGTCGTATCAGGAAACGGCCGACTTCTTCTGTTCCATGGACCCCGGTAGCCCGGACGTCTCATCGAATTCCTCGCCGTCGCGCATCGCCCGCATGAGTTTCGCGCGATAGTGATCGGCGAGTGCCTTCGTACGGAAGGAGTCGGAGAAGACGTTGCCAGCAACAGACCACCGAACGCCGTACGAGGGTGTTTTCGTATCACGCTTTCGTACGGCCCAGACCTTCACGTCGAGGGACTTCACGCGGCGGCCTCCAGCTGCCGCAGCCACGTGGTGAAGTCACTCCGCCACACCCGGAGCTCCCCGTTGGGCAGCTTGAATGCGGCCGGCCCGTACCCCAACTCACGCCAGCGGTAGAACGTCCGTCGAGAGACCCCGCCCAGTTCATCCAGGACTTGGCGAACGCTCATCAGCTCGTCGCGACGGGAGTCCACGTCGGTTCTCCTTCCGTGCCGGGTGCGGGTTCGAGGGATGCGGAGAGCCAGGCTTCGGCAGCGGACAGGCCCGTGCCGGCGAAGACCCAGTGGGCGAGGACGTACGTCGTCTCGGGTCCGCCCATGGGCTGTACGGCCGCGGCTTGGGCCCGGCGCCATTCAGCGCGGGCGTCGCGGAGTGCCCCGAGGGTGGTGGAGTAGCGGCGGGACTTGGTGGAGAAGTGGCCGCGGAAGCCGAGCATGTGGGCCCAGGCGCGGAGGCGGAGGTGTTCGAGGTCCTTGTGGGCGCCGAGGGTCCAGGCGGTTCGGATGAGTTGCCGGGCGTGGTCGCTGATGTCGAGCTGGGCGAGTTCGGCGGCGAACTTCAGCGGCCGGTCGAGAGCTCCCGTGGCGGTCTCGGCACCCTTGGTGGCGTACTTGGCGATGTAGGCGGCGACGGCCCGTTCGGTCAGTTCCGTGCCGGTATCGAAGTCGGCGGATCGGATGGTGCGGACGTCGAGTTGGCGGCCGAAGGCGAAGGTGTGGGTGTGTCCGTCGAGGGTCGGGCCGTCGACCTGAACCTTGGCGGTGGCCGTGCGGATGGCGTCGGTGAGGAGTTCGGCGGTGGCCCAGGGCGGGGGTGGGGTGTGACCACCCTCAGGGCCGTCGAGGCGGATGACGGCGTGGAAGTGGACGGCGCCGCGCTTCTGGTATTCGGCGACCTTGGCGAAGGAGACGCGGGCGTGGTCGCGTAGGTGACGCTGTGAGAGGCCCGCACGCCTGGCGACCTCACGGCGGAGGTAGATCGAGAAGCGACGCCAGAGGGCACCGGCGTGAGCGTTCCAGAGCACGGACGCTTCGTAGTCGTAAGTGTCCGGGGTCAGCGGAGTGCCAAGGGCGTCATCGTCTGGGTCGTGGTGAGTGCCGCAGCGGCACGCGCGGCCATCGGAACGGCGGTTGTGGACCGGCCCGAAGCCGGGAGCGGTGAAGGTGGCGAAGACGCGGGGGTGAGCGGCGACCTGGTCCGGAGTGCCCTTGCCGCCCCGGAGCCCAGCCGTGATCAGTTGGAAGGTGTCTCGGCGGTAGACCTCGGCGCAGGCAGGGCAGCGGGTCGTGCGGCGGTTGTTGCAGCGGACGAGGAGTTGGCCGGCGGGCAGGTCGGTCGAGTCGAGGTGCTGGAGGATGCGGCCGATCTCGCCGGTCACGGTGTCGACGTCGTACTCGGTGCGCCGGCCGTCCAGGCGGATGGGGTGCGTGCAGCCGCCGAGCCCGGAGAGCTGGCGGAGGATACCGGGCAGGGTGCCGTCCGCAGCGAGCTTGCCGAGTTCCGGGAGTGGGGGCGGGGTGGGGCGGGTGAAGATAGCGATCTCCTTCTGATGAGCACTTCGGGAGGAAGGGGCCTCCGGGGCGACGGATGCTGGGGCGCTTCGTGCCGCCCCGGAGGCTGACCGCTTGTCAGCCGCGGTGAGGTTCAGCGGCGGTGCTGGTCGCGGAGCAGGGAGCGCAGGACCACGGCGGCGACGGCGACGGAAATGGCCGTGACCGCGACCGCGGCCAGGAGCGCGGTGAGGACGACTCCGCCGACGAGGACAGCCGCCACGGTCTTCTGATCGATGGAGACCGAGGGGAGCGCGGGGCGCCGGATCGGGGCCGGGTCGGCGGGCGCGTGCGTGTGGGTGGGCTGCGGGGTGGGGTTGTCCGGGTACTTGGGCAGGAACACGGCAGCGATCTCCTTATCTACTCGTCTAGTTATGTGAGCCGTTTACGACGGACACTCCGGTCCGCGTGCCGGACTCGATGGCGGGGGCGAGGAAGGTGTGCGAGAGCCAGAAGCCGAAGAGGGCGACCAGGACGACGATCCAGGTGCGGACCCCGAGGTACTTGACCGCGGCCCAGGCGAAGAAGCCGAGGACGACGACGAGGGGGAGGTTGAGCGTCACGGGGTACGGGGTCCTTTCAGCGGACGGGGCAGCGGTGAGTACGGGCGGCGAGTTCGGCGGCAGCGCGACTGTCGTAGTCGGCGGAGAAGTTGCAGCGCGGGGCGGTGCAGGCGGCCGTGTGCTTCTCGCGACCGCGCCCGTCGTAGGCGGTGCCGACCTGGACGGGGCCGATGCGGGTGACGTTGCGGAAGCGGCGGTTGGCGGACATCGGACTTCCTTTCAGAGCTGGGCGGCGATGGCTTCGGCCATGGGCGCCGGAACGCCGAGACGGGCCCGGAGGGTCGGGGTGTCGATCGGGGCGCCGGTACGGGTGTGGTGCTCGGCGGCGACCTTGCGGGCGTGAGCGACCAGGGCGGCCGGGACCGGGACATTGGGGACCGCGACGACCGGAGCCGCGACGGGCGTGCGTTCAGGTGGTGCGTCGATGGCGCGCAGGACTGGAATGGACGGCTCTCGGGCGGGTTCGGGCTCGTCCTCCTGGTCCACCTGGTCCTCGATCTCTTCGGCGACCGCGGCACGGGGCGCACCGGGAGCCGAGTGGGCGAGGAGGGTGCCTCCGAGGAAGGCGACGGCGGGCCAGCCCGCGACGAGGATGCGTAGCCAGGCCGGGACGTTGCCGAGGTCGAGGAGGCCGGCGGTGGCGACGTTCGCGCCGAGGGAGGCGGCGAGTGCAATGACGAACCAGCACCAGGCCGCGCCCTTGCCGGAGCCGGAACGCAGCCGACGCCAGGCGGCGACGAGCAGCAGGTCCACGGAGATCGGGTAGGCCCAGGCTTTCCAGCCGTCCTGTCCGGCGGCCGTGGCGACGTCGTGGATGTGGGCAAAGGACAGTGCGGCAGCGATGAGCGCCTGTACGAGCACCGCGTCGACACGGGCCAGTTGTGCGCGCATGAGGACGCCTCCTTCCGGCTTCGGGCATGGGAGGGGTAGGGACGTGGCGCGAGGCGGTCACGCCGACCGATGAAGGGGTGCGGAAGCAGCGGCTAGGCCGCGACGGCCGACGACTCGACTTGCCACTGAGGCACGTCGGGCCGGAAGGCCTTCAGCGCGGGTACGTCGGGGACCAGGTGCGCGGACTGGCGGCAGATGTCGGCGGCGGTGCCGAGGGGCAGGTACGGGGTGCGGATGCGGGACCAGCCGCCGGACGTGTCCCCCGCGACGGCGAGGCCGGGCAGTTCGGGTGCGATGGCGCAGGCGGCCGATACGGCCTCCGGTGCGATGTCGCCGAGGGCCATCTTGGCGGAGGCTTCGTCGTTGACGCGGTGGCAGACGCGGCCGGTGAGCTGGGCGCGGAGCATGGTGGCGCCCTTGCCGAGTTCGGCGCCGAAGCGCTGTCCGCAGACCTCCAGGTAGATGCCGGCGGCGCGGCCGAGCTGGGCGAGGCGGATGAGCTGGGTGACCATCTCGTCCCGCCGTTCCTCGTCCTTGCGGGTGGCGACGAGGAAGAGTTCCGCGACTTCGTCGACGAACAGCACGACGGGCACGGGCCGTTCGTTCTCGGGGAGTCCCCAGATGTCCGAGGTGATCTCCTCGTCGGGGGTGCCGGGTGCGATGCCCTGCCGGGCTTTGATCAGGTCGTACCGGTCCTCCATCTCCTTCACGAGGACGGGCAGGAGCTCCGCGGCTTCGTCGGGGTCGGTGGCGAGTGCGGACAGGCGGGAGGCGAACGGCGCCAGCTCGACGCCGCGCTTGCAGTCGATGCCAACGAGGGCGACGTCCTGCGGAGCGAGCCCGGAGACGAGATGCCGCAGGTACATGGACTTGCCCGAGAGCGCGGCGCCCAGGGTGAGTTGGTGGGGAACGGTCCGGTAGTCGCGCACGAAGGGCATGGCGTCCTCCCGCAGCGCGACCGGGACCTTGAGGAACCCGGCGTCGACCTTGCGCGGCATGCGGACCTTGCGCAGGACGTCGAAGCCGACGAGCCGCAGTTCCACGACCCCCGGTTTGACGGTGGTGACGTAGACGGCGTGGACGCCCCAGGCGTGCCGCAGCCGTTCGGCCGAGGCGGCGACGTCGGCGGGTTCCTGCCCCGGAGCGAGGCGGAGACGCAGCCGTAAGCCGGTGGTCGTGGGTCGGATGATCCCCCGGCGAGGCGGAACGGGCCGCACCTCCCGACGGGTTGTGGCCTTGACGGCCAGGACCCGCAGCCGGGACGGAGCGACGGTCAGCCCGCAGGCTTCCATGACCGAGCCGTACGAGCTGAGCAGCCGGACGGTGGATATCGGCCCGCCGACCGCCGACCAGTACAGGGCCGGATGCTGGCCCCTGGTGTAGGCAGCCCCGCCGCCGAGTGCGGCGACAGGACCACCCACCTCCAGAAGCGACACGAGATCGGTCATCAGGCCGTGGCCCCCATAGCGGCCGGGAAGGTGGCCGGCGTGACGGCGGCGGCGCGGTAGGCGATGCCGTGGCGCTGCTGCCCGTTGAACACCGATTCCCACGGTCGGGCGACGAGCCCCGGCAGCGAGACCGGCGAGCCGAGCGCCAGCCCCTCGGACACACCGCCCTCCGGAACGGTGACCTTGATGAGCGAGGACTCCCCGTCCTCGATGTACACGACGCCGATGGTCATCAGCGCCTCACCGCTCACGGCGTCCTTGGCGATCTCGCCCGTCTGCCGGTCGCGGACCTTCGGTTCGGGGGCCTCCGTCAACAGGATCGTCGCGGCGGAGGTCTCAACACGGACGGTGCGCACGATGGGTCCTATCTACTCGTCTATACAAGGTGCGATCTGGGAACCCGGCTGTCGGGGCCACACGGATCACCCTGCCACACGACTTGCCCACTCGTCTATACGAGTAAGCGTGTTTGAGTGTACGAGTTCGGAAGAACGACCACACGGCCCAAGCAGAACGGCCACAGCGGCTTGCCGAGAACCCTCACTGTCAGACCCCTCCGTCATGCTCCACCCATGCTAATTGCGACGAACGTTCAGGGGCACGCCGTGAAGCGCCCCTCCAAGCCGGCGATAGGCACGATGCTCGCGAACCTGGGACAGGGCGACCACCTGATCCTGGAGCGGCAGGACGAGGACCGCGAGGGCGACTGGTACATCCAGGTGCTGTTCCGCGACAACAACACCTACCAACTGGAGTACCGGGACGGCGTCGCCGCAGAGCACTACCAAACCCTGACCGCCTCCCAGGACAAGGCCCGTCAGGTCCTCCTCGACTGGACGGCCGACAAGCCGGGCTGGCAGGACGGCTTCATGTGGAACAACATCGGCGCCATGTTCGCCGCCCCGGTCGTCGAAGCCACGGATCAGCCCACCCCCTAGCACCGCACTCCCGCCCGTCATGCGATCAGGTCGCCGGGAGCTGATACGACAGTACGTAGGCGTCCGCCGCCATGACCGTGTCGCACACTTCGACCGCCCGTCCCTCAGTGTCGAAGGCGGTCCGGATCAGATGGATCACGGGCACGCCGGCCGCGAGGTGGAGCGTCTTGACCTCGGAGGGCGAGGGCATCCGAGCGCGGATCTCCTCTTCGAAGTGGTCGAGGCGATGGCCCAGCTCTTCCAGGCGGGCGTAGATGCCGCCGGGGCCGGGGTTGGGTTCGGCGATCTGGGTGCCGCGGGCGATGTCGAGGGGGAGGTAGGAGGTCGCGAACTCCACGGGTCGCCCGTCCAGCAGATACCGGCGCCGCCGGGCCAGCACACGTCGGACGGACCCGAGCCGGGTGGAGACGTCCTGACTGGCCTTCTCTTCCTTTACCTCAAGGCTGTCGACCTGGGGGTGGCTGCCGACGGCGTCCGCTTCCACGATGAACGCGGACTTTCCTTGCTCACGATGGCGCCGTGCGAACCGGTCGGAGGCGAGGCGCCGCACCGGCGGCCGGGGCCGCACGAAGACGCCCTTGCCGTGTTCGGCGTGGACCAGGCCTTCGCCGGTGAGGATGGAGAAGGAGTTGCGGACGGTCATCCGGGAGACCCCGTAATGCTCGACCAGCTCCGCTTCGGAGGGCAGTTTCTCGCCCTCACGGAATCGCCCGCGGTCGATGGCCTCGCGCAGTTGGTCGGCGATCTGCCGAAAGACCGCACGATCGCTCGTGGGGTCGAGATCACCGAGGAGGCCCGAAGAAAGAGGGCTCACTGTGTGTACTCCATTAGGTATCTAGACGAGTGGGCGAGTGAAGTTGCTACGGTGGAGAGCCTAGCCATCCGGGAGGGCCGAGGAACGTGAGCACAGAACGCCCGCACTCCGTGAGCGTCGCCGGGGTAGTCGTCGACGCCCAGGGCCGTGCCCTCCTGATCCAGCGCCGTGACAACGGCAAGTGGGAGCCCCCGGGCGGTGTGCTCGAACGCGAGGAGACCATCCCTGAGGCCCTGCAACGCGAGGTCCTCGAAGAGACCGGCATCAAGATCGCTCTTCCGGCGACCCTGACCGGCGTCTACAAGAACATGACAGGCCTGATCGTCTCCCTGGTCTTCCGCTGCGAGGCCGCCGAGGGCGCGCCCACAACCGGCGACGAGACCCGTGCACTGCGCTGGGTCACCAGCAAAGAAGTCACCGACCTGGCCGACGAGGCATACGCGATCCGCGTCCTGGACGCACTCGACGCGATGACCCCGCCGGCAGTCCGCGCCCACGACGGCGTGAAACTCGTCTAGCCCGAACCCGCTGCACATGGCGGCCTACCAGCACGAAGGAACTTGTATGCACGAGTATACGAGTACAACGAGGGTCTGGGGACTGTCTTGCCCAGGATTCCCGGAAGAGGTCAGCCGGGCCCGGCGCTGGACCCGCGACATCCTGCGCGACTCCCCCTTAGCCGAGGACGTCGAACTGATCGTGAGCGAGCTGAGCGCGAACGCGATCCTCCATACGGCCAGCGGCTGTGAGTCGGGCAGCTTCCACCTTGCCGTGGCCGTCTCCGCTCAGGTGGTCGCGGTATCGGTGACCGACGGCGGAGGCGGGAGAACGGCGCCCAAGGTCAAGCAGGTCGAGCACCAGGACCAGGACGGCGAACACGGCCGCGGACTCGGCATGGTCAGCGCGCTCGCCCACCGGGTCGTCATCCACGAAAGCCAGGCCGGCCACACGGTCACCGCGGAGCTCTTCACCGACGAACACCTCAGCGGGTTCCCATGCTGAAGCTGACGGGAGCTCCCGGATTCTGGTGCGAGTGCTGGACCCGGGACCTGGACGACGGCCAGCCGCCAACACTCTTCGCCTCATACGACGCCCACACCGAAGTCGAGGCGAACAACTGGGTCTCCACGATCCTGCGGACCATCTCACCGGCCCTCGACACAGACACCTCAGAGGAAGCCTGGGAACGGCTCTACGACCACCGCGTCAACACACGCCGAGCCCTGCTACGCCGCGTGCCCTGGACGGTATCCGTGACCCACGCCCGCACGCTCATCACCTGGACCGTGAGCCCGGTGACCTACCTACCACTTGCGCACCGCCACGGCATCGAACTCCCCCTGTGCGCATACGCCTTCAAGCCCCACACACCCCGAACAACCGAGTGAGTTACAACTTTCTCTACTGGTTCAAGGCGGCTCGCTACGCTCCCCGCGCGCGGCCCGGCCCCCGGCCAGGCCTGCGCTCCTGTCTCCGCCCCGCTCCAGCCCGGCCGGCGCCCGTGCCGCGCGCACAGCAATCAGCCGCCTAACGCCAGAGAAGGGGCACGTCGTGGCTGGGGCGGTCGGCTCCACGGCTTTACGGAGCCACTTTGGCGCGAGCCTCGAAGATCATGGCCCCAACGTCGTGCTTTACCGGGCAGGTCCACAGACTGCCCGACGCGCCGGAAGCTTACGGGGCCATGATCACTCGCGCCAAAGCAGCGCCACCCCAAAGCCGCTCCACCGCTCGCGTGGTCGATGTCTCTACTGGCTGGCTCCGTCCTCGTTCTGGCGGCCCGGTTCATCGGACTCATCCGGCTCCTCCAGGTCCCCCAGCGTCCGCCAGGCGAGATCAGCGAGCGTGTCGCCCGAGGATGTGACCCAGCGGGCCGTCCCTTGGTTGGCGACGGGCCGGTCCGCCCATGCGGCGAGTTCCCAAATGCGGGTAATCAGCCCCGAAGGAGAGTACTGCTGGCCGTCTGCGGCCCAGACGACCGGTTTCGTCCGGTGATTAGTCCACGTAGCTCGACCGCGCTGCGGATCGTCCGCAAGCCATTCCTTGAGCGCCTCGGCCTCCAGCGGGTAGGCCGTGCTGAGCGTAAGGGGCTCGCCTTCATTCAAGACTCGCTTGTCAACGAGGACCTGAACGGCGTTAGGGCGGCGGCGCTTACGCGCGGGCCTGACGCGCCGGTACGTGTCCGCGATGATGCCGCCCTTGCCCTGCGCCATGGCCTCGATAACCCGTTCGGTGACCTCACGGCAGCGGTCGGTGTCCGAGCACACGGCCCGGATCTGCGGGCGGCGCTCGGAGAGCGCGTCGATGACCTGGATGGTGAGGGGCAGCAGCCGCTCGACGATGTCTCTCGTCTTCGCCTTAGCCTCTTCAGCCCAGGTCAGCTTGGTGTCGGGCTCGTCGATCCCCTCAGTGTCGAGAAGCCGGAACACCAGATGGGCAAGCAGGTAAGTGCCGTGTTCCGTGAGCGCGGCGGCCCGGCCCTCGTAGCGCTTGCGGAGGTCGAGGAGACAGCGTCGCACTTCACGCAGGACCTGAACAGCGTTCCACAGTAGGTAGACACCCGGCCTCGGGCGAAACAGCACGTCGTAGACCCCCTGTGGGCCGCGCTCCCACAGGGGATCTAGCGCGAGAGCGATCCGGGCCGCGTACTGGCTGTCGGCATGGGCGCAGGCCAAAGCGACGGCCGCCTCGACGACGGTGCAGCCGGATTCTTCGGGGAGGTCGACCTCGCTGCGTTGTACTCCGTACTCCAGACCGAGTTCCGCCCGCATTTCGTCCAATATATCGCCTTGCACCGGATCGAGGGCGATAAAGTCTCGGTCGCCCACGCTGTTTTGACGGTTAGTGGCACGCGTGGTGTTGCTCGCGAATTCCTTGGCCGCATGCGTGACGATAATGCGAACACTGATCTTGGCCTCGGCAGCCACGTCCTCCCTCTCCAGAGCCTCCGCGACGGCGCGCACGGTCTGGGCTCCGTTCACCACGCTGGCGTTGAACAGGGTCAATTTCAGGGGCTTTTGCTGGGGGGCACGGGCCGATCGCTCGACCTTCTCCACGCGGTCACAGAGCACAGTGATGCCGTTGTTGTAGTACCAGAAGTTGGCTGGCTCCTCTGTGAGGGTGGTGATCAAGGAGTTGTTGATGGGAGTCCTACCCAGAGGCTTGCGAATGTTTAGGTTGAACAGATTCGTCCCGTGTTCCTCCGCCCAGGCTGCGACTTGCTCGGCGTCGATGACTCCCTGGTAGGACTCGTACAGCGCGTCGGAACCCATCCCGAACCAGGGATACAACTCCGCGGTCAGGTTCACCGGCTCAGGCGCCTGGTCGGCTCGTACGGACGCCCACACCTCGGGAGCCAAGATGATCCGGTTGCCGAGTACCGGGCCGTATCGGTTGAACTCGTCCTCCCCGTTCTTAATCGCCTGCATGAAGCCCTCACCGGGCATGTCGGGTCGCATCATCACCACGACCTGGGTGACAGGGACGGTCCCCTGGTCCATGACGGACTTGGCGTACTCGGCCAGCCTCCGCCCCCGCGGATTGAACGGAGCGAAGTTCTCCTCATCGATTAGCCGGAGGCCAGCGAGAAGTTCGAGCACGGCCTGCCGCTCCCCTTTGGCCTTACCCTCGGGGCTCCACTTGCTCTGGACGAGATAAACGTGGGGTTTGGCCCCCTCGACCACGGCGATCGCGTCGATGCCCTGATCAAGGTCTCCGTCGATGACGGTGGCGGCAGCCTCCTCTGGACTGAAGTTAGTGACGATCCGCACCGCTTGGGCGGCTAGCGCCCTGGAGGTGCAACGCTTCTCAAACTCATCCCCTGTGTACTTGGCGGCGAGGTCGCTGGTATCCAGAAGGTCGGCGTAGATCTTCCGGAGGGCGTTGCCAACCTGCCGCACCTGGGTGTTCAGGTCAGGTTTCCCGCCCTTGGGGTGCTGTACGTTCATGCTTCTTTTCCCTCCCCATAGCGGAGCCGACCGGCCCCACATCTTGCTGGCCCAGAATCGTCCGCTAAACCGCGTTCAGAGCCTTTGAGGCACACCGCTAGAATTGAGAAATCCACCCATACCCGACCGTGGTTGGCGGTTCTTTCCAGCACGGATACAACACAACAGCGACGTGACCATCTCGGTGAATCGCGGTGTTTCATCCCGAGGCCGCTTTACCCTCTTTAGCCCCCTCCTCTTTGGCCTCGGCTTGGGTCTTAACTGCCCGGTAGAACAGCGAGGCCAGTGCCTTTACAAGGGGATCGGTGTCACTGGAGGCAGCGTAGATGTCTTCGTTCATCTTCTCGAAGGCAGTGTCGTTATCCGACAGCGCACTGACCAAGGAGAAGTAGAAGTCCGGGGAATCGTCGAATTGTGCCTCGGTGTTGGCTCGGACTTGCTGTACGAGGGTCTCGTCTTCCAACAGGCTGCGCAGTACCGCCTCCACGTAAGCGGTCTTCTTGCCTGCGGAAATCGTGTCGCCGTAACGCTGATTGAGCAAATCGATAACCGCGCTAAAGGCAACCTTCTCGTCCTTCTTGCGTAGACCGGTGCCGGCGCCAGTGATGCCGCGCAGGTCGACGTCGCCAGCGAGCTTGATCGAAGTGATGCCCTGGTCCTTCTGCTCAATGTGGTCCAGATGCAGGCTGGAAGTGTCGATCTCGGCAGTCAAGTTGTCCGGGCGGATTACGCGGGCTAGCAGCGACAGGTAAATGTGCTTCTTGGCCAAGTCAGGATCGGCGTAGTTCACGATCTGGCTCATGAAGTCGTACAAGCGCACGAACGAGCCGACGTCCTTGCGGAACAGGTCCAGCAGGTCCCGCTCGGCCTGCCCGTCCGGGCCGGCCAGGATAGCGACCTCGAAGCGCTCCTTGAAGCGACGTTTGCCCGGGTCGATCCGGTGGGCCAGGGCCTCGTGCCCCAGGCCTTTGACGTGGGCCTCCGCCACCGCGTCGACCTCGGCAGTGGTGTAGATACCGACCTGGTCAAGCTTGGTCTCGATGTCGTAGACCAGGTTTGGGTCCATCCGCGTCTCCAGGCGCACGCCCTTATAGAAGGGCTCGAACGCCAGGCGTATGTCCTCGGGGGTGTTGGCGAAGTCGACGATCTGCGTCATCGCCGAGGTCTTGACCGTGCCTTTAGCCGTCACGTGTGTGCGGTTCAGCCGCGAGAGGGTCTGCACGGCTGTGACCCCGGGCAATTTCTTGTCTACGTACATGGCACAGAGCAGGGGCTGATCGAATCCGGTCTGGAACTTATTGGCAACGATCATCAGCTGGTAGTCGTCCGTGGCAAACTCGGTGCGCAGGTCGTACACGCCTGGGTTCATGTTCGCTTCGGAGAACTCCTGCCCGTCGGCCCCGTAGTGGTCGTCCCTGACTGTATTGGAGAAGGCGATCAGAGTGCCGTAGCGGTAGCCCTTGCGCTGAATGTGAGCGTCGATCTCGTGCTTATAGCGCACCGCGCCTATCCGCGAGTCGGCCACGACCATGGCCTTGGCCTTGCCGTCCAGCAAGTGGGAGACGTTGTCGCGAAAGTGCTCCACGATGATGGCTGCCTTCTGCGCGATGGTCTGCGGGTGGTGCTTGACCCATGTCATGACCCCTTTGCGTGCATGGGCGGCATCGACCTGCGTGTTGGCGGCCTCGGCGTCCTGGGCGACCTTAAACGCTATCTTGTAGGAGTGGTATCCCTCGAGGACGTCGAGGATGAAGCCCTCGCCAATGGCCTGCTTCATCGTGTACTCGTGGAACGGCACCGGCGCGGCGTCAGGGATCCCGGCCGGCGGGCGGCCAAACATCTCTAGCGTCTTGTCCTTCGGGGTGGCCGTGAACGCGAAGAACGAGATGTTCTTGCTGGAGGCCCGCTCGGCGGCCTCAGCCATGAGGACAGACTCGGCGTCGATCTCCCCGCCGTCTTCGAGGTCGGCCAGTTCCTGGGAGGTCAGGACGGCCTTCATCTTGGCCGCGACCTGCCCCGACTGCGAGGAGTGTGCCTCGTCGGCGATAACCGCGAACTTCTTGCCCACCAGGCCTTTGGACTGGCGGATCTCCTTCATCGCGAATGGGAACGTCTGCAGAGTGACGACCACGATCAGCTTCCCGTTGGACAGGGCCTGGGCCAGCAAACCCGACTTGGCCTTGCCAACCGCTGACGCCGACTTGCGGTCGACAGTGGTCACCACCCCCTGCACCCCGCCGTCCAGCTGCCGGATGGCTTCCTGCAACTGGTCATCCAGCACCGTGCGGTCAGTGACCACGATGACGGAGTTGAAGACCTTGGTGTCGTCCACCTGTAGGCGGGCCAGGCGGTGGGCCAGCCATGCGATCGAGTCCGTCTTACCCGAGCCTGCCGAGTGCTGCACCAGGTACCGGTGTCCCACGCCTTCGGCCTTGACAGCGTCGGTCAGCTGGGTGACCGCTTCCCATTGGTGGAAGCGGGGGAAGCGCACCGTTCCATCCTTAAGGTAGACAAAGCGGTGAAGGATCCCCATCCACACGTCCTTCTGCAGCACATGGCGCCACAGGTAGTCCGTGCGCGAACCGGTCCCCGAGGGAGGGTTTCCGATCCCGCCGTCGTACCCGCGGTTGAACGGCAGGAACCTGGTCTTGCCACCAGCAAGGGCGGTGGTCATCCACACCTCGTCATTGGAGACCGCGAAGTGCACCAGTGCACCCCGCCCCGGGGTCAGCAGTGGCTCGACGTGCTTGGTCTTGGGATCTTTGGGCAGGCGCGTGGTGCGGTATTGCCGCTTGGCCTCCTCGACCGACTGCGTCATGTCGGTCTTGAGCTCTGCTGTGGCCACCGGAATGCCATTGACGAAGAAAACCAGGTCGATCCGGTTACCGTTGACGGTGGAGTACTCCACCTCCTCCATCACCCGCAGACGCACTTTGGAATAGTCCCGAACTGTGGTTGGGTTATGCGTCGTTTCGGGCTGCTCCTGGGACATGCGCAGCGTGCCGGCCGGGACCATCTTGAAGCCGTTGCGCAGCACGTTCAGCGTCCCTCCCCCGGAGGAGGTCGGAGCTGCCAACACCTTGACCAGACGGTTGAGCAGGTTCTCGGTCTGCTTTACCAGGTCTCCGTCGGGGCGGATGACCTTGGCCAGTGCCTCGGGCTGGGTATCCTGCAACCATCCGATCACGTCATCCGGGAACAGGGCACGCTCGGCATCGTACCCTTCGCCATTGCGCGACCACTCCCACTTCTTGGAGTGCAGGTAGGATGCGATCTCGTCCTGGAACTTGAACTCCAGATAGGAGTTCTGAACCACGGCTTTACGGCTCTCGTCCATCCGAGCGCTACTCCAGCTTCAGCAGGTCCCGCAGCTTCTAAGATGCGGGGGAGGTCGTTGTTCATGAGGCCGACGACGGGTGACCCCGCCAGCAATCGAGCGGGCGAGGCCACTTCGTGAGTAATTACTTGCACATTTCCTTGAGTGGGATCTGCCCGGTCACCGCAGCAGTGATCAGCGCAGATCGGCGCTCCAGCGACAGTTCGACTAGAAGCTCCGACTCCTCGATCAGCTTGTCAATGCGCGTGGTGTGCTCGACGATGTAGTCCACGATCGCCTGCTGCTCATCTCGCGGCGGCACCGGGATACGGATCGCAGCCGCGGTCGGCTGGTAGATCGTCTTGTGTGTCGAGCCCATCATCAGGGCGTTGAACTCCTGACGCATTGCCCGGAACAGCCACACCAGGTACTCCGGTAGCAGCTCAGGACCACACACCCAGTTCCAGTAATCCTGGCTGGTCGCCATGGGCTCGGGCGTGATCCCGGAGAACCCGACCGAGGCTGTGCGTGACAGCATGACGGTTCCTGCGGGCAGGAGTTCGGCGGCCGAGTTAGCCAGACCCAGCTCGCTGATCTTGCTTTGGGTCTCGCTGACGTACATTTCCTTGCCAGGACGGAGCTGCCACACGTCCGCGAGAGTCATCCAGGGGATCGTGCAGTTCTCCCAGTACTCCGGCTTGCTCCGACTCGGCGTGTGCCCTGTCTTCATCTGGGCAAAACGACGAACGTTCGCCACCCTCCAGTGAGCAGGCACCTCAGGAGCCCAAGATAGGTTGCCGTCACGCAACTCGGAGGAGGCGTCGAGACCTCGAGTAACTGCGCGCTCGACGAGAGCAGTTCGACGGGCACGCAACATCTCGACCAAGGACTGTTGCTCAGCGACCATTTCATCGATCCCGCTAAGCTCACGGTTCAGGAAGCCCGCAATTGCGGTCTGCTCCTCCAACGGAGGCAGAAGCCACGGAGCATCAGCGAGGTCTTCGCGGTTGATCTTCGGCATCTTCACGCGCAGCGACGTGACTGAAGCGAACCGGTGAAACGGCCGAGCAAGGATTTGGTAGAGGGCGTACCTCTTGTCGGTGCGCCCGAGGACTGTCAGCGGGTACATGTCGGCGCTGCACAGACAGTCTTCGGTTGCGATCGTCGCCTTGTTCAGGGCGGGTCGAATCTTCGAATAGATGATTTGTCCTGCAAGAACGCGGTACTTGCCGCTGCTGGCACCCTGCTCTGCCGCCGTCTCCCGGGAGAGGACTCTTCCGGTGCCCGACTCGATGTGATTGGGGGCGATGAGGGTAACGTCGCGCCATTCGGGGGACGTCGGATCCACCTGCCCACCCGCAATGACAACTTCGCGCCTCAGCCTGCTGAGCCTCCAGTGGGCAGGGATCACCGGCGCCCACTCGTTCCCGGTCTCTGTCAGAGTCTGGTTCACGCCTCCACCGCCTTCAGCATCCCGAGGATCTTGGCGATCTGGGACTCGAGAGCAGCGTCAATCTCAGCCAGTGGGCGAGGAGGCTCATACTTATAGAAGATTCGGTTGATGGGAATCTCATAGCCCACCCTGGTGTCCTTGTGAATCACCTCAGCCTTGAGCGCGTAGGGCAGAACCTCGGCTTCCATGTATGCCTGGACCGTCTGCTCGTACCCATGCTCGCCGTTGTGGTTACCCGCATAGGTGAAAGGGACATTTTCGGTGTCGGTCGCACCCATGACGGGCTTGCCCTTGGTATCCAGGACGACCTCGCCCTCGGGGTCCTCGGCTCGTAGCGCGACAGCGAGGTTGCGGTACTGAGCCGGGGTCAGGGCCAGACCGACCGGGACGAATGAGGTTCGCACGGCGTCGAGGAATTCTTCGCGGGCACGGTAGATCTGCTCACCCATCTCGGCCAGGGCCTTGAGGTAGGGGGCCGGATCGTTGGTCTTACCGAAGACCTTGGTCAGGGTCTTCTCGTCGAGATCCGCAGCACGGGCGGCCGAGTAGTTGACACGCAGCGGCGTGGCCACGGTGATGGTCCAGTACCCGAAGGTCTCGTTGGGAAGGATCTTGGACTGCTCGCCGTCCTCGTAGGCGTCATACAGAGCGACGATTTGCTCGCGCGCGGTTTCGTTGAGTTCCTTACGCTTGGAGCCCAGGGACTTCATCTTGGTGCCCATGCCGGTGGCGTCGATCAATTGGACCTTGCCCTGACGCTGGGGCTTCTTGGTGTTGTCCAGGATCCAGATATATGTTGCGATACCGGTGTTGTAGAACATGTCGGTCGGCAGGGCCACGATCGCGTCGACCAGGTCATTCTCCAACAGCCACTGGCGGATCTTCGACGGTCCGGACTCGGCGGCCCCGTTGAACAACGGAGAGGCATTCATGACGATGCCAGCGCGGCCGCCGCCGTCCTTGGCAGGGCGCATCTTGTGGGCCAGGTGGCTCAGGAACAGCATCTGACCGTCGTTGATCGGGGGCAGGCCGTGGCCGAAGCGGCCCTTACCGTGGGACGACTTGAGCTCCTTGGCAATGGCTTTCTTGGATGCCTTCCAGTCCATACCGTAGGGCGGGTTGGACATGCAGAAGTCGAAGGTCTGGCCGGCGAACTTGTCGTCGGCGAGGGTGTCGCCCAGGCGGATGTTATCGACGTCCTGACCCTTGCTGATCATGTCAGCCTTGCAGATAGCGTAGGACTGGTCGTTGACCTCCTGCCCGTACAGCCGCAGGCGCGCCTGAGGGTTTCTGCCCGGGCCGGTCAGGACATTCTCGGCCATGGACAGCATGCCGCCGGTGCCCGCGGTGGGGTCGTAGATGGAGCGGACCACGCCGGGCTCCATAAGGGCCGCCGTGTCCTCGGCGAACAACAGGTCGACCATCAGGCGGATCGCGTCGCGCGGGGTGAAGTGCTCGCCGGCGGTCTCGTTGGAAGCCTCTGCGAACTTGCGGATGACGTACTCGTACAGGTCACCCATCTTGGAGTTGGACACCACCGACGGGTGCAGGTCCATTCCGGCGAAGGCCTCAACGACGTAGAACAGGCGGTGCTTCTCAGCGAGCTTGTCGATGGTCTTCTCAAACTCGAATTTCTCAAAGATGTCGATATTCTCCGAGAAAGAGTTGGCGTAGTCGACCAGGTTGGCGCGCAGCCCGTCGGGGTCTTCCAACAAGCGCGGGAAGTCGAACTTGCTGGTGTTGTAGAACGGCAGGCCGGTGTGCTTTCGGACCTGGACGTCTAGGACCTTGCCTTCATACTTGCTGGCAAGCTCGCGCACCTGGTCGCGGGTGGATGCCAGGGTGCAGTCCAGGCGGCGCAGTACGGTGAAGGGCAGGATGACATCGCCGTACTGGTTCGGCTTGAACGGGCCGCGCAGGCCGTCCGCGATGTTCCAGGCCATCTGGCCAAGGTTGCTCATGGCGTCCTAGTTTCTAAGTTCGTCGTTGAAGCGCGGGCGGGGTCTCCAGAGCAGTGACCGAAGCGCCGTACAGTGCTAAGCGAAAAGATAAGGGATGTCACTGACACCGTCTGGTGAACTGGCCCCTAATGGCAGCGCAAAAGCGGACATAGGCGTGTTTTTCGCACAGCAAGGTCAACTGGTGGGGCTACCCGCTGCCGTGATGGTTGCGCAACAGACCAAGCAGAGCGACACCACTCAAGAGGGGGACGGTCCAGCGAGCGCATAGATCTCTGCAAGTGACGGATCGACGCACGGCGTCCCAGCTGTCCGCTGTCAGGCAGCTTCACACCACCTCTGGACAGGACAAGCGACACCTCTAGATCACCTTCTTCATGCGTCTCGGAGATCGCTGGCTACGACTGGCGCACTACTGAGAGATGGGGTGCTGAATGACCACCCCACCAGCCAGGTGCACGCGTCCGGGCTTCCATGCATTCGGCCATAAGCTTTACTCGGCAGAACCGGAGCCGAAAAGCGTCTCCTGAGTGTAAATTTTATGCACATACGACCCATCCTTAGAGGATCGGCTCCGGTTTCGCTGCTGTCGTTCATGCACAGATTCAGTGCTGTACTCCCTGCCAAGGAGAATGTTTTGCCCCTGCTCGGCTCGACGCTTCACCACTTCCCACAATGCTTCTCGTGTTGTGCGGACCGTCCCAACCAATCCTTCCTTGACTAATTGCACGAATTGGGCGCCGACAAGATGACGTTCCACACTCCCGTAGCCCAGCACTCGCGCCTTAGATTCTTCTCGTGAGCTGCGCGTGCACTCGTCTTCAAGCAGCAACCTCACATAGGATTCGGGGAGATACATGCCTGGAGTTAGCCCATCAACTGACTTCGCGAACCTGTTTTCAGGCCAGTAGGCAAGCTTGAGAAAACAGGGGTCACTGCCCAGCCGCCACTCTCTCGGTCGTTCAGGAGAACTACTCAACTTCGCCACTTCCGCGAGACGATCAAGTTGACTACGCAAGCGCTCATCAACCCGAATCTTCTTCTTACGCGGGTCAAGGCGTTTGTACTGAACGAGGACAAAACTCTCAGTGGGGACGTGATAATAAATCATGTCTGTTCCAGTGCGGGCCTCCAGTGGAAGCGCATTCACGTTAACGATTTCTAGCCGTCGGCCTTTTCCGTCCGATAGCACATTGATGTCACACCTCACCTCGTCCCCCCTGAGCCAATCACTGTCAAGGTCGAATGCCGGGCCTGCGGCACGTATGTCACGTTCAATTAGGCTGGCCTCGGAGGGCTGTGGAATTATCCCCGCGAGATAGGGTGCGTCCCGTGTCGCTGGCCGCTGCCATGCATTCAGCGAGGACAACGGAAAATCTGAGATCCGCACGAGGCTTCGAGTCGCGTCCTGCTGTTCTTGCCATGCGCGGTCTGCTGGATCTCGGCTATCAAGTACCGGGGGATCCGCCTGCGCGAGCAACCAGTCCAGGAGAGGAACCACGCGGGGGTACCTCTCCCGAAGAGCCGCCTCAAGCGCGTCCCAAAGCGCACGGCTGCAACGATTGGCCCAATCCAGGAGACAGGCTTGATCGAACTCGTCCTTCAAGTCATCTCGCAGCAGTGCCAGGAGACCGTCCGGCCCGTCAAGGGGTACAGGCTCCCTGCACTCCCGCAGAGGATCGATGGTGATGCTCTTGTCCACAGTTCCGGGGGTGTTGTGACGGGCCACACTGCCCATCCAGACCAGCCGACGAGATCGATGACCGCTGCCGGCCGCATCCTCACTGATCACCATGGCCATTGGTAGGCCAACGTCCGGCCCAAGTGGCCGGGCTTGTGGTGAGAGGACCTTGGTCAGTCGTAGCTGCAACTGCAGCCGCTCATGGATGTCAGTCATCTGCCGCTTCGGCAGTGTCACAAGAAACGCCACGTCCGGAGCGTAGCCTGAGTGACCGTCAGCCCCACTAAGATGCGGATTTTTAGCTTCCTTGATGCTCATCCCGAGAGCAGTGGACTATGTGTGGACGCGTACTCGCTTAACAGCAGTCCGTAGGACGGTGACCTGGTGTGATGCTTGGTAGTCAAGCTCCCTCCGGAGCCGTGTGCGCAGGTTCGAATCCTGCCGGGGGCACCCCTTATAAGGTGCCCAAAGACCCCGTCACCAGCGGAAACGCTGAGGTCGGGGTCTTCGCGTTTGTGCAGGCATGTGCGGCTCGAAGCGGCCGTATGCCGGGGTCTGCGGACTGTTCGTTCACACAATCTGAGCGCTTCTGCCCAGGTCACCGGCTGTTCTGGAGCGGACGCGGCCCGGCGTGCCGGTCCCGCACCAGATCCGTGGCGCCGAATACGCTGCGCCTGACTGCCACGCGAGAACGGCTCTTCACGTCGATCCGGACGGCACAGCCGCCGCATGCAGGAAGGGGTGGGGCGTGAGGTCTCCAGACGTGCACCTGCGCGAGATCACTGACGAGAACCGGGATGCCGTTCGTGCCCTCCGCGTCCGACGCGACCAGAAGCAGTTCGTCGCTTCCGTGTCCAAGTCTCTCAAGCAGGCGGCACAGCACCCGGAGGCCAATCCCTGGTACCGCGCGGTGTACATCGGTGACGAGCCAGTGGGCTTCGTGATGCTGTCGTGGAAGCCGTCGGCTGGTCCTTACACAGGGCGGCACTTCATCTGGCGCCTCCTGGTCGACAAGCACCATCAGGGGCGAGGGATCGGCCGAGAGGTTCTCACGCAGATCGCCGCCCTGGTTCGTGAGGACGGCGCCACCGAGTTGCTGACCAGCTACGATCCCGGCGATGGCGAACCGTGGCCCTTCTACCAGAAGTTCGGGTTCGAGCCCACCGGGGAGATCGACGACGCTGAGATCGTGCTCCGGATCACCTTCCCCTCCCAGTAAGCGCACACGGGAAACCGCAGACGGATTCCGGTAGCCACTCGGCCAAGAGTTTGGTGGTCTCCGGAAGTCGACCAGCGGCCGACGCCCTGGGAGGACCGGCGCACGACGAAGCCCCCGGTCCGCACAGGGACCAGGGCGCCATGAGCGCTCAGGACCGGAGGACCCGGAGACGCGGGACCAGCCTCCTCTGTTCAGTGGAGTGGGTGGTTCCGTAATCGGGCGGCAGTTGGAGGGGCCGCCCTTGCACGTCGACTACCGGTAGAAGACGGCCACGCCGCCGTGGTGCGAGCAGGCTCCCTGGTGGTGTGCGGCGTACGAGTACGTGCCGTCGTTGCACCGCGCCGTCGCACCGCCGCCGTCGGAACTGGAGCCGCCCGACGAGCTGGAGCCGCCCGACGAGCCGGAGCCGCCGCTGGACGACGATCCGCCGGACGTCGAACTTTCGTCCGTTCCCGAGTCCGCGGCTGCGTGTGCGGTGACAGTCACCTTTACCTGGACCGTCTTCGTCGCCGTCACCGTCGGGGCCGGCTTCGGCTTCACGGTCTGCGTCGCCGTGGGTGTCGCGGTGACCGTGGCCGTGGCCGTGACCGTCGGCTGCACCTTGTCGTTGGCCACCGGCTTCGTCGCGTCCGGGTTCTGGCCGGCGGCGCCGGCGCTGCCCACGCCGATGATGAACGCGACGCCCAGGGCCGGCAGTACGAACCGTTTGCGGGCCCACTTCGGTGCCGACCGGGTGGACGGCGGTCCGGGCGGCGGCTGGAACGGCGGTTGAGGCTGGTGGTAGCTCACAGGACCCCCCTGTTTCAGTACGTGAAAGGGGAAGCTACCTGCGTCGACACAGTCGATGTGAGGAATCAGTGAAGGTAGTGACCGAGTTGTGATGCCATCACTTTCAACTGCTCGTGCGGAGTGCCGACCGGTCGACGAGGGTCGTGCGCATCGAGTCGGCGGGCCGGGTCACAGGCCGTGTTCGTCCATCAGCCGCATCAGGTTGCGTTTGCGCTTCTGGGTGGTGCGCAGGGTCGTGACGTATGCGGTGAAGTCGTCCTGGGTGCCGAGGGCGCGGTGGCAGTCGCGCATGCTCAGGAGGAGGGACACCAGTTCCTCGTAGGTGCGGATTCCCGTCTCGTGCGTGAGGGGCTTGGCCAGGCGGAGGTAGACAGCGAGGGCTTCCGCGGGTCGGGTGGGGCGGGAGGTGTCGGCGAGGGTGCGCCACTGGGTGTCGTGGGCACCGGACGTCGTCGCTGCGTGCCAGGCCGCGTCGATGTCCCCGTCGTCCAGTAGGACGTCCACCAGGGCAGAGGCGCCTTGTGTGTTCTTCCCGGCGGCGTGGGCGTCCGCACGCAGCAGGGTCAGGGCGTTCTCCCGCTCCGTCGGCCAGCAGGTGGCGGCCTGGGCCGCTGCGCGCAGTTGCCGGTAGGTGAGGAGAGTGCGGCGGGACGTGAAGTGTGCGCGGCGCAGGGCCACGGCGTCGGTGAGGCGGCCGGCTTGTGTGTAGCGGTCGGTGAGGTGGTCGACCAGGGCGGTGTCGACGGTGGCGAGGTTCCCGGTGTCGCGCAGGCCTCGTTCAGCCCATTCCAACGCTTCGGCGAAGCGGCCCGAGCTTTCCAGTTCGCGGGCGATGAGCAGGTGGGTGTGGCCGTTCGGTGCCAGGTCGGCCGCGTGTACGGCGATCACCGTATCGACATCCCGGCCCGCCTTGGCCAGCCGTTGCATCAGGTGCTTCTCCGCCCAGCCGGTGCGGTGGGCCTGCCAGGCGAGGACGGTGTGCCGTCGCAGGGCTGCCATGCCCCGCTCGCCCAGTACGTCCTCGTAGTCCAGCGGGTCGACGTACGTCAGGTCGGCCGCCGCCTCGTCGACGGCGTGGCCGACCAGCCAGTGCGCGAGTTCCTCCGGGTCGGGGCGGGCCGCGCGGCAGGCGGTGTGGTGGAGGTCCGCGAGGTCGGCGCCCATCTGCCCGAGGCGTCCGTCGGAGTCGTCGACGTTCTCCGCCGCCGCTGCCAGCAGGGCGATCGCCTCCCGCGCCAGGGCCACCGCGTCGGCGGGGCGGTCCGAGGCGGTCAGCGCCCTGATCGCCGACACCGCCTGCCCGGCCTGGTCCGCATAAGCGCGGGCGTCGGCGTACTCGACGTAGCCGTAGGACGCGAACGGGCCGATGTCCAGCAGTTCTCGCAGCCGCGAGCGGAGTGCGGCCAGGTCTCCCCGGGCGCTCGCGGCTCGCAGTTCCAGGCGGCGGCGTACGTTGCGGTCCTCGGTGATCTCGTTCCGTACGAGGGCGAGCAGTTCCTCGCGGGAGAGAGCCGACAACCAGGCGTCCAGGCCCTGAGCCCGGTTCCGGGCCGTCTTCCTCTGGCTGGGGAGGTCGGCCTTGCGGGACAGCGCGACCAGGCCGAGCGCGACCAGGTGTTTGCAGAAGTTGCCCTCTTGGCCGTACGGGCAGTCGCACTCCCCCGACAGGCCCCGGGAACCGCCGAGGCTCAGTTCCGCCTCGTACCGGTGCGTGCCCTGGACCGATGCCCTGATCGAGTCGGTGCCGACCTCGATGCCGGACACAGCGTCCACGTATCCGAGTCCGCGTTCGAAGGAACGTGTCCCGGCCAGCGTTCTCAGTTTCGCCTCGGTGAGACCGACCACGACCTCACCCTAACGGCCGTCGGCCGGTGTACCGTCCTCGGTCTCCCCCTACGCCGTGGGCCGCGTCATGATGATGCGGGTGATCTCGACGCGGGACTTGGCGCCGAGTTTGCGGTAGGCGCGGGTGAGGGCCGCCTCGACGGTCTTGACGCTGAGGACGAGGCCTGCCGCTATCTCGCGGTTGGTGGCGCCCTGGGCGGCGCGGGTGACCACGCTGCGTTCGGTCGATGTGAGGTGTTCGGACCAGGAGGTGCCGTCGGGTACGGGGGCGCGGAGGTCGTCGGCGCGGTCGCGTTCGGCGCGGGTGACGGAGACCCAGGCGCGGGCGCCCGCCTTGGTGAAGATCCGCAGGGCGTCGGCGAACGCGGTGCGGGAGGCCGGTTCGTCGCCGAGGAGGCGGTGCGCCCGGCCCAGTGCCACGCGGGTGCGGGCCTCCTCCAAGGGGTAACCGGTGGATCGTAGACGTGTCGCGGCCCGTGCGAAATCCGTTGCCGCGGCGGGGAGTTCGCCGCGGGCCGCTTCGACGGCCGCCGCCGCGCGGTCGAGGGTGGCCAGGACGCCGGGCCGGCCGAGCCGCTCCGCCTGGTGGCGGGCGCGGGCGATGACGGCCTCCGCCTCGTCGGTCGCGCCGGTGCGGGCCAGCGCCTCGGCCAGGTCGGCGTGCCAGCGGCGGGTCGCGGGGTCCCTCTGGCCCTGGCCGGTCTCCAAGTCGGCTGTCTGCCGGAGGAGTTCGGCCGCCCGGACGGGCTCCCCGCTGAACAGTCTGATCCGTCCTTCGGCGTGCAGCGCGCGGGGCAGGAAGAGGCGGTCGTCGTCGTCCTCGCTGTGCCGGCGGGCGGTCTGGGCCGCGGCGAGCGCCTGGCTCAGGCTGCCGCCCGCCGTCTCGGCGAGGGCGACCGTGTACCAGGCGGGGCCTTGGCTGAGCCCCGCCTGTTCGGTGATGCGCAGGCTCTGCCGGGCGATGGTCAGGGCCGGGCGGCAGCGGCCCCGCGCGATCTCGACCTGGGCGAGGCCGTTGAGGCACTGGCTGAGGCTGTCCGCCGAGCCGCGCTGCCGCAGCGTGTACACGAGGGTGCGCAGTTCGGCGCGGGCCTCGTCGAGTTCGTCGCGGACCAGGTGGAAGCGGTGCTTGAGGTAGGTGGGGCCGTTGTGGTGGGTCATGGCGTGCACGTCGTGGGGGGCGGCGAGCGCGGCGGCCAGGGTCGTCTCGGCCCGCGGGTCGCCCAGGAAGAGTTCGAGGGCCGCCTGCTGGGTCAGTGCCATGAGTTCGGTGCGGCGGTCGCCCGAGCGCGCCGCGAGGCGGGCGGCTCGTACCGCGTGGTCGTGGGCGCGCACCGCCGAGCCGCCGACCATCCAGGCGCGCCAGCTCATCCGGTAGTGGAGCTGGGCGAGCAGCCCGGGGTCCCGTCCGGCGTCGTGCACCGCTTCGGGGAAGACGTCGGTGATCTCGGCCATGGCCTGGCCGCAGGAGTCGATGACCACGTTCCAGGCGCGGACCCGGTCGGCGGGGCGGTCGGCCTCGCCGAGGACTTCGTAGGCGAGTTGCCTGGCGAAGTCGAAGTCCCCGGCCTCGATACCGTCCTCGGCAGCGGTGAGGCGGCGGTCGATGTCGACGTGGGTCTGGCCGGCGGGCGTGTACTCGGCGGCCATGCGACCCAGTCTCGCCGCGGTTCCGGGGGCGCCGCGGCGGCGGGCGGCGCGGGCGGCGTCGGCGAGCCCGGCCGCGACGGCCGGGTCGGGGCCCGCGGTGAGCCGGGCGATGTGGTGGGCGCGCTCGACCGGGTCGTCGGAGGCCTCGGCCAGGGCGCGGTGGGCGCGCGTCAGGCGTTCGTACGGGGTCACGGTCCACAGGACCATCGGTGTCAGCGGGTCCCGGAACCGGAGGACGCCGTGGTCGAAGGCCCGTGGGCTGTGCAGGACGCCGTGCCGTACGCAGGTGTCCACGTCGTCGGCGGCGCCGGGGCAGCCCGCACGCCGCAGCAGTTCCACGGTGGGGCGGACGGCCGTGCCCGCGGTGATCAGGGTGTGCCGGGCGCTCGGGGGCAGGGCGTCCAACCGGTCGAGGATCGGGCGGCGCAGGGAGTCGGGGACGGGGAGGGGTTCGGTCGGGTCGGGCAGGTCGGCGCCCTCGATGCGGAGGCGTTCGTCGAGGGCGGCGCTCAGTTCGAGGGCGGTGCGCGGGGTGCCCCCGCTCGCCTGGTGCAGCCGGGCGACGAGCGGGCGGGGCCAGGCGGGGTGGTCGTGCGCGTCGAGCAGTTCGGCGGTCTGGTGGGCGGTCAGGGGCGGGACCGGGATCCGGCGGACCGGTGGCGGGCACAGCTCCTGTGCCTCGGGGCCGTGGCACGGCTCCTGCGCCGCCTGCGCCTCGGGACCGTCCGCGGTGGGTTCCGTGCGCAGGGCGACGAGCACCGAGGTGCCGCCGTCCGGGCCGGGTCCCGCGCGGCGGGCGGGGGCCCGGCGGGCGAGGAAGGCGAGGATGTCCGCCGTCGGCCGGTCGAGCCACTGGGCGTCGTCGACGACGAGCAGGAGCGGGCGGGAGCCGGACAGGTGGGCGAGGAGCCTGTGGACCGCGATGCGCAGGACGAGCGCGTCGCGTCCGGTGGCCGGGTCGGTGCCGGCGGGCGGCGCGCCCCGCAGCAGGGCCGCTTCGAGCACGGTGCGTTCGTGGGCGGCCAGCGTGGCGAGGGCGTCGTCGCCGACCGGGGCCAACAGGTCGATGAGGCCGAGGAAGGGGCTGTCGCGTTCGGCCGGGGAGGGCGCGCAGCGCAGGACCAGCCGGCCCCGGGCGGCCGCGTCCGTGACCAGCTGGGACACGACGGTGGTCCGGCCGATGCCGGCCGGGCCGGTGAGCAGGACTCCGCCGCCGCCGGCCAGGTGGGTCCGTACGGTGCCGCAGAGGGCGTCGCGTCCGATGACGGGCGGCCGGGGACGTGCTGCCGGGCGGTCCGCCGGCGGGGTGGTCGGCTCGGTCATCGGGGACCCTTCCGGACACAGCCTCGTTCATGCCTCGGGTACGCCGGACACGAGTACTGGTACGAGTTCGAGTACTGGTACGAGTACGTGTACGAGCACCTGCGCGGGTATCGATCATGAACCTGCCATTCACGCGCCGCGCCGAATGTAGGACCGCCCTCGGTGAAAGGTCAAGACCAATGAGGGCCACCGGCACCGGGAGGTGGACGGTGGGCGAACGTGCGGACCGGGCCGCTGGCGGGGAGACCAACGGCCCGGTCGCGTCAGGGAGTTGTCAGTGAGCTGCCGTGCGCTGGGTCAGCAGGCGCCCGCGTCCTTCCAGACGGCCCATGACCCGGGCGCGCCCGGCTCGGCGCCGGTCGAGTACCACTGTGAGGACCACTTGTGGCCGTTGTACGAGACCTGGTCGCCCGGCGTGTAGCCGGTGGTCGCGCTCCAGGCCGGCAGGCCGCCGCAGCCGCCGGGCGGGGTGCCGCCGCCGGTGACGGTCCAGGTGAAGGTGGCCGAGCCGGTGGCGTTGTCGGTGTTCTTCGCCGTGACGGTCACGGAGGAGGTGCCGGCGGTGGTCGGCGTACCCGTGACGCGGCCGGTGGAGGAGTCGATCGACAGCCCGGCGGGCAGGCCGGTCGCGCTGTAGGTGAGCTTCTCACCGCCGGGGTCGCTCGCCTGGATCTGGAGGGAGACAGCGGTGCCGACCGTGCTGTTCTGCCCGCCCGGGTTGGTCACCGACGGCGCGCCCGGCTGGCCGCCGCAGTTGCCGGGACCCGGTACCGGGTCGGCGCCGGTGACACTGACCGCCGCCCAGGCGGCCTCGACCGTGTTGTACTCGGTGCAGTGCGCGCCGTACAGGTCGGCGGCGGCCTTCAGCGAGTCGATGCGGGCCTGGTGGTAGTCCTCGCTGCTGTTGGCGTAGGAGGCCAGCGCCTTGTACCAGATCTTGGCGGCCTTGTCGTTGCCGATGCCGTTGACCGTGGAGCTGTTGCAGGTGGGGCTGTTGCCGTAGCCGTGGTCGCCGCTGCCGACGGCCAGCAGGAAGAACCAGTGGTTGAGCGGACCCATCGAGTAGTGCGGGTCGAGGCTGCCGTTGCCGCTGTTCCAGCAGTTGGGCGACTGGCCGTCCAGGGACGGGTTGTACATGTAACGCAGGGGGCGGTTGTCGCCGTTGATGTTGATGAGTTCGCCCATGGTGTAGTCGGGCGTGTCCACCGGGTTGTTGGCGTAGAACTCGACCATGGTGCCGAAGATGTCGCTGGTGCCCTCGTTCATGCCGCCGGTCTCACCGGTCTCGTCCCAGCCGGTGAGGGCGCCGCTGACGCCGTGGCTCATCTCGTGGCCCGCGACGTCGAGTTCGACCAGCGGACGGGCGTTGCCCTGGCCGTCGCCGTACGTCATCTGGGAGCCGTCCCAGAAGGCGTTCACGTACGCGTTGCCGTAGTGCGTGCGGGACGGTACGCCCCGGCCGTCGCCGAAGATGCCGTTGCGGCCCTGGACGTTCTTGTAGTAGTCGAACGTCATCGCCGCGCCGTAGTGCGCGTCGACGCCTGCGGAGGCGGGGTCGCTGTTGGAGCCGTTGCCGAAGTTGCCGCTGGAGCTGGTGAAGACCGAACCGGTACCGCTGGTGGCGTGGTTGAGGTTGGTCGTGTAGCCGTTGCCGTGCGCCGGGTCCTGCATCGAGTAGCCGCTGCCGGACTGCGTGACGTCGAGGGAGACCCGGCCGCTGTAGATCGACTGGCCGGTGCCGGTGGCCTGCGCGGCGGTGGACCGGGGAGCGGTGGCCTGCGCGGTGGCGGCCCCCGGGCGGGCGGCGCGCGCGGCGCCCTCGGCGGCGAAGGTGTCCACCTCGTCGCTGGTGCGTACGACCTTGCCGGTACGGGCGTCCACCAGGACGTGCAGGCGGCTCGGCGTCCGGTCCGGGCGTACGCCGGTGACGACGGTCTCCCAGACCAGGGCGGCGCGGGACCCCCTCATCTGGACGGCGAGGTGCGAGGCGGACACCGACTCGACGCGGCCGTCGAACACGGCCCCCGACACCTTCGCGGCGCGCGAGGCGGGCAGGGCGGGCTCGGTGGAGACCGCCCCGGACGCCTGCGATCCGGTGGCCAGCGACGCGTACGTGCCGTCCTTCTTCAGGTGCACGATGACGTCGCCGCCGTAGGTCGGCAGCCCCTTGTACTTCCGGTCGAAGCGGACGGCGGCGGAGCCGTCCCGGTCGACCACCAGGTTGCGGACAACGAAGGCGTCACCGGCGGCCTTGTGGGCGGCGCCCGCGTGGGCCGACAGCGCCTTGCGCGCGTCGTCGACGACGCGGCTGCGCACGGCGGGCGCCGGGTTCGCGGTGTACGGTGCCGCCGCGAAGGCCGCCGGACCGGCGGCCGGGGCGGAGGGGTGGGGACGCGGCTGCGACGCCGGCGCCGCCACGGCGGCGGGCAGGGCGATCGCGGACGCGGACACGCAGGCCAGAGTGACCGTCAGCAGACGTGCGGCTCTTGGTATGTCCATGGGACGGGGAGTTCCTTTCGCCTCGTGCGGGTGAACGCCCGGCACTGCGTCGCACAGCGGTGAGGGAGGCAGCGCACACCCACGGGTGCCGTCGGCTCCGCCCACGAACGGAGCGGAGCCGACGCACGAGTGTCGGGAACCGGGGCCGGGGGCGGACAGGCAGTGGGACGAGGGTGAGGGGTTTCCCTATCGCGGGGAGGGACCTGCCCCCCGTACGGACCCGCACGGACCTCTGCGGAACCAGGCGGCCCCATGCGGACTCACACGGACTCAGGGATTCCGTAAATAATCGAAGGTTCAGGCGATTTATCCGCGCATGATGTCTGGTGCGCTGCTCACGCGCCTTCCTAGACTGCGGCTGCTTCTCCGGCCGGATCCGGCCGGTCGTTCGTCATCAGGCTCGCGCCGCCCGATCGGCGGCGCCTCGCGAGGAGGTTCCGACCATGGTCAAGCACTACCTCAAGTACGCCCTGAGCACCCTGTCCGCCGCGATGTTCGCGCACATGGCCTGATTTCCCGGGCCACGGTACGGGCGGAGACGAGGAGCTGCGGGCGCGCGATGCGCGGCCGGTGCCTGGTTCTCCGTTCGTGCCGTACCCGTTCACGCAAGCCGGTTCCTCCGTCCGCCCCGCCGCCTCTCCGGCACCCGGTTCCTCCGTCCGCCCCACCGCTTCGCCGGCACCCGGTTCCTCCGTCCGCCCCGATCGGTACGTCGGCCCGTCAGGAGGGCTCCCCTTGTTCGGCACCGCCCTGAGTCAGCTCCGCTACGGCATGGCCGTGCTGCGCAACAGCAGGATCCGGCCGCGGGACCTGGAGCGGATCGCCCGTGACCTGGTCGCCACGCTGGAGGAGTTCGGCGCGCCCGGGGCCGACTCGGCGCTGCTGCCGGGACAGGCCGGGCAGATCGACCCCGAGGTGCGGCGGACCGTCACCCGGCGGAGTCTGCGGGCCACAGCGCGCGCCGCGGTCCGGCACACCGCCTACTACCGGCACCTGTTCGGCGAACTCGGCCTCGACGCCGACGCCCTCGACCCGTACGCCGACAGCACCGGTCCCGACAGCTGGGCGCGTGTGCCCGTCACGCCCAAGAAGGCGCTGCGCGGCCTGCCCGGGGCCTTCGTGTCCGCCGCGGCGCGGCCCGCGCTGGCCGCCCTCACCACCGGCACCAGCGGCACCCCCACCGCGGTCTGGTACTCGCGCGCCGAGCTCGACGTCACCATCGCGCTCAGCACCATCTCGGCCGTCCTCGGCATGGGGCTGCGCCCGCACCACACCCTCGCCTACGCCGGCTGCTCCCGGGCCACCCTTCCGCTGCTCAACGCCGAGGAGTCGACGACCCGGGTGGGCGCCTCCTTCGTCCAGTTCGGCACGCTCGAACCCGCCCTGGCGCTCGACCGGCTCGCCGCGCCGCTCGGACTGCCGGGCAAGGCGCCCCAGATCACCCACCTCAGCACCTCGGCCTCCTACCTCTCCGCGCTGGTGCACCGGGCCGAGCGGGACGGCTGGCGGCCCGGGGACTTCGGGCTGCACAGCGTCGGAGTGGGCGGCGAGGTGCTGTCACGCCCGCTGCGCGAACGCGCCGAAGCGGTGTTCGGAGCGCGGGTGACGTCCTCGTACCTGATGACCGAGACGCTGCCCTCCGGGGGTACGCCCTGCGGCGCCGGACACCTGCACCACACCACCGAGTTCGGCCACCTCGAAGTCCTGGACCCGCGGACCTGGGAGCCGACACCGCCCGGCGGCACCGGGGTGATCGTGCACACGCCGTACTTCCCGTACCGGGAGTGCACCCTGCTGCTGCGCTACGCCACCGGTGACCTGGTACGCAGGCCCACCACCGCGCCCGGCTGCGAACTGGCCCACCTGCCCGCCACCTCCGAGATACTCGGCCGCTGGACCGGCCCGCTCAGCACCGCCCTGACCACCCGCGACCTGCTCGACCTCATCGAGGCCGAGCCCGAGGTGCCGCTGCCGGCCCGGTACGCGGTGACCGAACAGCCCGGTGGCGGCGCGCTGGTGCACCTGCTCGTCCCGGCACTGCCCGCCACCGCGCTGCGCGCCCGCCTGGAGGAGCGGGCGGCGGCCGCTGGGCTGCCCCTGGCGGGGCTGGTCCTGTACGACGACCGGTCGGCGATGCCGCCCACCAGCCCGCTCCGCGCCGATCTGCGCGAGCACAGCTTCGAGGCGGTGGCCCGGCCCGGCCTGCCCGACCGGCCCGGGCCCGGGGGTACGCCCGCCGTGGCCGCGCACGGCGGCGCGGCGGCCGGCGAGGAAGGGGGCGCCGCGTGAACGGGACCGCCCTGGTGGCGCTGAGTTGCTGCGTGGCCGCGCTCATGGCCGTGGCCGGTGCCTACCTGGCCCGCGTCGTCATGCCCAGGCCCCCCGTGGGGGTCTACGCCCCGGCTGACATCGCCGTGCTCTGCGTCGGGGTGGTCGTGGCGCCGCTGTTCTACGCCGGGTTGCCCGGCGCCTGGGTGTCGGCGCTGTTCGGCCTGGTGTTCTGCCTGGCCGTGCAGTTCACGCTGGCGCCGCTGTGCTCAGGGCGCTGGGCCTGGTGCCTGGCGCTCGCCGCGACCGGCGCGACCGCGGGGGCCGCCGTCTGGTCCACGGCGGCCTGGGTGCGCGTGGGCACCGACGTGCTGCTGGCCGTGGCGGTGGTGGGCGTGGCCAACCTCTGGGCGCAGAGCGGAATGCGCTCGTCCCATGTGGCCGCGCTGGCCGGCGCGTTGACCTGCTACGACCTGGTCGCCACCACGCTGACCGACGTCACCGGGAACTTCTTCGAGCAGGTACGCGGGCGGCCCTTCGCCCCGCTTCTCGCGCTCACCGGCGGCGCGCATCCGGTCGCCGTCGGGCTCGGGGACCTGCTGCTGCTCGTGCTGTTCCCGCTGGTGGCGGCGAAGGCGTACGGCCGGGGCGCGGCGCTGCTGGCGGGGGCCGTCGGGGTCGTCGTCACCAGTGCGGTCAGCGCGTTGTTCGCGGTGGGGGCGCTGACGGAGGGCTTTCCGCTGCTGACCGCGCTGGGGCCGCTGATCGTCGTACAGCACCTGGTGTGGTCGCGGCGGGCGGGCGGTGAGCGGACCACGGCCGAGTGGCGTGCGGGTGCGGTGGCGCCCGCGCCGCGGCCGGGCGCTCTCGGGCCGGACGCCCGGCTGACCGCGGCCGTCGGCCTGACGGTGTCCGGCCGGCAGGCGGCCGCCGGCGGTCCGGGGGCTTCCGGCGGACCGGTGGCCCCAGAAGCGCCGGCGGAGGGCAGTTGGGTCGTCCTGCGCGACGGTCGTGTCGTCGGGACCGGCGCCTCCCCCGGGCTGGCCCGTCGCGACGCCCGCGAGCGCGGGGAGGACGGGAAGAACCGGGAGGACGGGAAGAACGGGAAAAACGGGAAGGACGGAGGTACGGGTGCCGGGGGGCTGGTGGCCCGCCTCCTGTGAACGCACGGAATGGGCGGGGCAGAACGCGGCGGAGCCCGGGAGGCGTATCCAGCTCCCGGGCTCCTGGGGCTGCCACCCCATTGCGCACGCCGATGGCGTTTAAGAGTACGGATCCTTTTCAGGCCGTCGTGTTCTTCCTTTGAACTACCGCACCGCGAAGAGGTGCAGGCGAGAGTCGAACTCGCATCCGGCGGCGGTCGTCCGTACCCGGTCGCACCGGCGATCGGTGGCGAATGCTGAAGCTTGAGCGAGAGTCTGAGTCTGAGCGCGGCGACGAGTCTCGGCCCGCCGCCCCGTGATTCAGGCTGAACGTCAGTTTCAGCTTGCGCTCACGACGCGTACCGGTGCTCAATCCGGTCCGCGTCCGTTGCGCACCCCCGCGCTCGCACGCGGGGGCGATCATGGAGCCACCGTGGTCCGCCGGGCGGATCAGGCGAACAGGTAGCCGAACACCGCGTCCCCCACCCGCTGGTCGGTGACCTCCGTGCCGTTGGCCTCCTCGCGCGCGAACTTCACCGCCTGCTGGAGCTTCTCCACCCGGTCCAGCAGCTCGTTCACCCGCCGCGCGGGGAGGGCTCCGGAGAACTTCACCGTCGTCCAGTAACCGATCGGGACGTCTTCGTGGTAGACCTCGACCTGGGCGGGGTGCTTGTCCGTCGCCTCCGCCTTGACGTGGTTGCGCGGCACCTTCTTCGTGCGGATCGTGCGCACCGGGTCCGTCTTCCACCAGTCAGTCGACGGGTCGAGCGTCCACGACTCGGCGGCGTCCAGCACCGGGAGCTTCCTGACGAAGGCGTGCAGCTCGGTGAGCTGCTTCTCCAGGAAGAGCAGGTAGCTGACCGGGACCTCGGTGAGGACGGTCCGGCCGTCCACCGTGACGTCCGCGCAGGCCGTGCGGTTCGCCCAGTCCTTCGTCGCGGTCACGTCGAACAACCGGGTCAGGGAGGCCGCCGCCTCCCGCAGGATCTCCTCGGCCTTGACCTGCACCCGGGTGGACTCGGGCGGCAGCTGCTCGCCCTCCTCGTCCTTGGGCTGGTACGTCCGCGAGATGCCGGCGAGCAGTGCGGGCTTCTGCACCTTCTGGTGTGCCGCCGCGCCGTCCTGGAGCGCTTTGCTCTTGACGCCCTTCTCGACAGCGATGATCTGGTTGAGCTTGGTCACGGTTCCCCCCTTCGAACACCGCCAACCTAGCCGCCGGGCACACCGGCCTCACCTTCTTTTTTCACGGCCCCGACCGCCACTGGCCCCCGCCCGCACACCACCCCCGCGCCTGACGTGCCGTAGGTCACACGCCAACGCCCCGGGCCCGCTCCGCGTGCGTGAGCCGGCACACACCCCCGCAACGGCGTGGCGCCAACGTGCGCAGCATTCATGGCACTTGCCGATATTCGCACAGACGTCCTGTTTGGGAGCAGTATCTATTTCCATACCTTTCTGGCAATTCGCCCCCTTAAATCTGGATAGTCCGCCGCACGACACCTCGGGTCACAGGAAGCAGTACGGATATGTCCAATTCATCCGATACGCCAGAAGTCCCCCTCCACCCCCACGCAGTTACCGCCGCCGAGGTCGTCCCCGGCGATCTGGCCGCCCTCTCACTCGCGCAGGCCGAGCGGCAGGAGTGGTGTGTCGTGATGCACACCCTGCCCGAGTCGCCGGAGACGATCCGCGTCACCCTGCGCCCCCCGCTCGGCGGCCCGGACCGTGACGTGGTCCTGGCGCGCGGGCAGGAGGTGGTCGTCGCCGGGCGCCGGCTGGACGTCGCGGCCGTGCCCGCCGTGTCGTCGCCGCGGCTGGACGCCGTCGCGTTCCGGGACGGGGACGTCGTCACCCGGCTGCGGGCCGTCGACCCGGAGGGCGTCGAGGTGACGTACCGGCGGCGGTGGGGCCGCTGGCACCGCGATCTGGACACCAGGACGGCGCAGACCGTCTCCGACGACGTCGTGCGCGGCTGGGCCGCCGACGCCGACCGCGCGGGATACGTCGTACGCCACCACGGTCGCCCCACGCGCGAACCCTCGGCGGCCGGGCCGCGGCGGGTCGTCGTGACCGGGCTCGGAGCCATCACGCCGCTCGGTTCCGGGACGGGCGAGCTGTGGCAGGGGCTGCTCGACGGGCGGCACGGGATACGGGAACTGGAGGGCGAGGAGTTCGCGGACCTGCCGGTGCGCACCGCCGGTGTCGTGCCCGTGGACCCCGCCGCCCTGCTGCCCCGGGCCGCCGCCCGGCGGATGAACCGCGCCGCCCGGTTCGC
Source organism: Streptomyces sp. NPDC056160 (assembly GCF_042268205.1). Taxonomy (NCBI): domain Bacteria; kingdom Bacillati; phylum Actinomycetota; class Actinomycetes; order Kitasatosporales; family Streptomycetaceae; genus Streptomyces; species Streptomyces sp. NPDC056160. The sequence continues at coordinate 30,752 of NZ_JBHJUW010000010.1, read as the reverse complement.
CGTGCTCGCGGCTCGCGAGGCGTGGGGCGACGCCGGGTTCGCCGAGGGCGGCACGCGGGAGAGCGGGCTCGATCCGGAGCGGGTCGGCGTCAGCCTCGGGGCCATCCTCGGCGACGCCTCCGTCCTCGTCGGCGCGGACCGGAAGCTGCGGGAGAAGGGGCCGCGCGGGGTGTCCCCGCTCACCACCCCCATGACCGTGCCCTCCCAGGCCGCCTCCCAGGTCTCGCTCGACCTGCACATCACCGGAGAGGCCCGGACCGTGACCAGCGCCTGCGCCTCCGGCACCGAGGCGATCGGACAGGCCGTCGACCGCATACGGTACGGCCGCGTCGACGTCGCCCTGGCCGGGGGCGCCGAGGCCGTCGTCACGCCGGCGATCATGGCGTCGTTCGCCGCCATGCGGGCCCTGTCCGACCTGAGCCCGGCGGCCGGCACGTCGCCCTCGCGTCCCTTCGCCAAGGACCGCGCCGGGTTCGTCAACGGGGAGGGCGCCGGCATCCTCGTCCTGGAGTCCGAGGAGCACGCCCGTGCCCGCGGCGCCCGGATCTACTGCGAGGCCGCCGGATGGGGGCTGTCCGCCGACGCGCACCACATGGCGGCGCCCGACCCGTCGGGCGGCGGTGTGGCGCTCGCGCTGCGCCGGGCCGTGCGGGACGCGGGCGGGCACATCGTCGACGTCGTCCACGTCAACGCCCACGCCACCGCGACCACGGAGGGCGACCTCGCCGAGGCCGGGGCGCTGCGGGCCGTGCTGGGGGCGGGCGGCGGCGAGGTGCCCGTCACCGCGCTCAAGGGGCACCTCGGGCACCTCCAGGGGGCGGCGGGCGGCGTCGAGGCCGTCGCCGCCGTGCTCACCCTGCACCACGGGGTCGTACCGCCGACCGTCGGCTGCGCCGAGGTCGACGAGGAGATCGGGCTCGACGTCGTCACCGGCGCCCCCCGCGCGCTGCCGGGCGCCGGCGATCTGGTCCTCAGCAACTCCTTCGGCTTCGGCGGCCACAACGCCGTACTGGCCCTGCGGCGGCTTCCCGCGGCGGACCAGGAGGCCGTGCGCTGAGCCCTGCGGGCGCCGGCCCGTACCGCGCTAAGCCGTGCGCTTGCGGGCCGCCGTCTTCTTCGCCGCAGTCTTCTTCGCGGTCGACTTGCCGGCCGACGCGGTCTTCTTCGCCTGCGCCGACTTGGACGCCGATTTCCTGGCCGACCCGGCACCGGAGGCGGACGCGGAGGCGGTCTTCTTCGCGGAGGAGGCCGTCTTCTTCGCGGCCCCCTTCCCGGACGCCGTCCTCTCCGAGGCGGAGCGGGCCGCCTTGCGGGGCGGGAGGTGTCTGACCTCGGCCTCGGCCGCGGTCCCGGCCTCCTGGGCGCCGCCGCCCGCGGCCTGTGCCTCCCCCTCCTCCTCGCCGCGGGACCGCCGGGCCGCCCGCACGCTGTTCTCCAGGGCCGCCATCAGGTCGAGGACCTTGCCGCCGGGGGCCGGTCCGGGGGCCTCGGGCGGTGCCTCGCCGGAGGCCTTCGCGGCGATGACCTCCTCCAGCGCCTCGCGGTACTCGTCGTGCAGGTCCGCCAGGTCGACCTCGCCGAGGGTGTCCATCAGGGCGTCGGCGAGGTCCAGTTCCTGGTCGCGGACGGTGACGTCGGTCTCCGGGGCCACCCCCTGCGGGGCGCGGATCTCGTCCGGCCACAGCAGGCCGTGCATGGCGATGACGTCGTCCACCACGCGGAGCATGCCCAGGCGCTCGCGCCCGCGCAGGGCGAACTTCGCGATCGCCACCCGCCTGCTGCGCTTGAGGGCCTCGCGCAGCAGGGTGTAGGGCTTGGCGGCCGGGGCGCCGCTCGCGGCCAGGTAGTAGGCGTGCTCCATCTGGAGGGGGTCGATCCGGTCGGCCGGCACGAAGGCCACGATGTCGATCGTCCGCGCGGTCGGCAGCGGCAGATGGGCCAGGTCCTCGTCGGTGATGGGGACGATGGACCCGTCCGCGTCCTCGTACCCCTTGCCGATCTCCCCCTGGGTGACCTCGCGGTCCTCCAGCTCGCACACCTTGCGGTAGCGGATCCGGCCGCCGTCCTCCGTGTGGATCTGGCGGAAGGAGATGGTGTGGTTCTCGGTGGCGTTCACCAGCTTGATCGGGATGCTGACCAGGCCGAACGAGATGGCGCCGTTCCAGATGGATCGCACGTGCAGCACCTTCCGGGGTCGGTTCGGCGGGGCTTTTCGTTCTGTTGTCCATGTTTCACGTGATGTACGTGCTTTTCTTATCGTATGGCGCCGATCACAGTGGTGGAGGGGCGACGGCTCGCGCTCAGCAACCTGGACAAGGTGCTGTATCCCGCGACCGGGTTCACCAAGGGCGAGGTGCTGCACTACTACGCGACCGTCGCCGACGTGCTGCTCCCCCACCTGCGCGACCGGCCGCTGTCCTTCCTGCGGTATCCCGACGGGCCGGACGGCCAGGTCTTCTTCGTCAAGAACGTCCCGGCCGGTACGCCCGAGTGGGTGACGACGGCCGAGGTGCCGCGCTCGGAGGGCCCGGCCCGGATGGTGCTCGTGCAGGACCTGCCGAGCCTGATGTGGGCCGCCAACCTGGTGACCGAGTTCCATACGCCGCAGTGGGTGATCGGGGCGCCGGGCGAGGCCGACCGGATCGTCTTCGATCTCGACCCGGGGCCGCCCGCGACCGTGGTCGACTGCTGCCGGGTGGCCCTGTGGCTGCGGGAACGGCTGGCGGCGGACGGGATCGAGGCGTATGCGAAGACCTCCGGGTCCAAGGGGCTGCACCTGCTGGCCGCGGTGCGCGGGGCGTCCGGGGAGCGCACCTCGGCGTACGCGAAGGGGCTGGCCGTTCAAGCGGAGAAGGCGATGCCCCGGCTCGTGGTGCACCGGATGACGCGGAGTCTGCGGCCGGGCAAGGTGTTCGTCGACTGGAGCCAGAACGCCGCGCGCAAGACGACGGCGGCGCCCTACACCCTGCGGGCGCGTGCGGAACCGACGGTGTCGGCACCGGTGACGTGGGAGGAGGTCGCCGACTGTCGCACGCCGAGGCGGCTCGACTTCAAGGCGGGGGACATCGCGCCCCGCGTCCAGGACTTCGGCGACCTGCTGGCCCCCCTCCTGGCCCCGGCGGGGGGCGGGGCACCGGAGGTGCCGTGAGCGGCTGCGGCGCCACGGGCCGCCGCGGTGCCACGGGCGGCTGCGGTACCGAAAGCAGCCGGAAGCCGGCGTTCCTGGGCTTCGGCCGAGGAGCGGGTCAGACCCGCGTCCACGTCCTGCGGTCCCGCGCCATCGCGTGCAGGGCCTCCACGTCCGCCGGTTTCAGGATGCCGCCCAGGCGGGCCAGGCCCTCCAGGTCGGCATCCTGGAGGATGCGGACGCCGCGCGGCGGGGCCGTGACCCGCAGGTCGGCCGGGCCGGTCAGGGCCAGGAGCGGGTGGACCTCGGCGGTGAGGGCGTGGGAGGCGCGGTCAGCGGCGGCACGGACGCGGCGCAGCACGGGCTCCGGCTCCTGGCGGCCCAGGACGACCGCCGGGTCGGCCACCCGCACGCGCTGTTTGCGGGCGTAGAGGCAGTGCACGGCGAACAGTCCGCCGGGGCCGATCACCAGGTGGTGGATGCGGTCGCCGCCGGGCAGCGGGACGGAGTGCAGGACGCGCCAGCCGACGCCCTCCAGGCGGTCGAGCGCCTCCCCCGCGGCCCGCTCCGCGGTGAGCGCCCGGCGGCGCGGGTCCGGGCGGAGCCGGTGGGCGGGGGCCGGGTCGCGGTCGAGGGCGACGAGCAGCGCCTCGCCGGGGCGGTTGGGCGCCAGGTCGTCGTCGGGGTGGAGGCTCAGCCGGGCGAGGTCGGCGGGCGTGGGGACGGGGGGCGGACCCACCGCGACCGGGCCCGCGAGGAAGGGGCCGAGCGCTTCCAGGACGTCCGCCCGCTCGTCCTCGGCGAGCAGGTGGACCCGCGCGGCCTCGCGGTCGTACCAGGCGACGGTGCGCCCGTCGGGGGCGCTGACGTACAGCCGGTCCCGTCCCCGGTGTCCGCCCGGTACGACGCGCAGGAGGCCCGGACCGGCCGGTCCGGGCTGTCGACGTGGTCCGCTCATGCGCCATCACCCCTACGCCCATGGGAACAGGCGGGGTGCTCCCCGGGCAAGAACGCGGTTACCTTTGAGGTGCCGTGGGGTGGGGAGTTGGGGAGGCGCGCCGTTGCGGACCCGTGGAAGTCAGCCCGACGTACCGGCTCCGGAGAGCCCGTGGAGCGAGATCGTGCCCGGCCTGTGGATGGGCGGCCACGAGTTCAGGGGCGGCTCGGGGCGGCTGGAGTCCGTCGCCGTGCACGACGAGTTCGACCTGGTGCAGACGCTGCTGAGACTCCCGGGGCACGGCCCCGACCCGGGCGTCGCCCACCAGGTGTGGCCGATTCCCGACGGTCCGCTGGACGGCACGCAGCTGGCCGGGGTGATGCGCCTCGCGCAGGCCGCGTGCGACGCGCTGGACTCCGGCGAGCGGGTCCTCGTGCGCTGCTACTCCGGGTACAACCGGTCGGGACTGGTCGTCGGCCATGCCCTGGTGCTGCGCGGCTACCGGGCCGAGGAGGCGATCCGGCTGATCCGCGCCCGGCGTTCGCGGTGGGCCCTGCACAACGAGCTGTTCGCCGAGTACCTGCGGGCGGGGCTGGCCACGGCCCGGCTGCTGGAGGAGTTGGGGGAGCCGGCCGAGTAGTCGATCCGTTTTCTCACCTTCACTGCGTACGCTCTGCGGACGCCACCGGGCCACGCCGTCCACCCGAGGGCTGGAACCGTACGCAAAAAGGACTTCCATACGAATAAGGTGTACGAGGCTGCTTCCGGCCATGATCCCGGTCGCCCCGCCGTCCGTCCCGCCCCTCCGCCCCCTTCCCCACTCACTTCCCCGCCCACTTCCCCCCGGAGAGCAGTGTTCCGCAGACGCCCCGCCTTCGTCACCGCCGTCGTGGCCCTGCTGACGGCCACGGCGGCGGGCTGCGGCGACGCGGGCGGGCTGCGGGCGGCGGGCAGCACACCGACCGCGATCAGCCCGGCGCGGCTCTGGCCGTCGCTGCGGCCGGCCGCCAGCCCGGCGTGGCCGTACGACGAGGTGCAGATCGAGACGGTGAAGGGGATCACCGCCCCCGGCGACGATATCCACGCGGTCGATCCGGTGGCGGTCGTACGGGCCGAGGTGGCCGCGCACCCGGACGACTACAAGAACGCCAAGGCGCCCTACCGGCAGACGGCCGCCCGGCTGGCGGACTGCGGCGCGGGACCGGGCCGGGGCGACTGTCCCGTCCTGCGGCCGTACTACCGCGACCTCACCGGTGACGGGCGCGACGACATGACCCTGGGTTTCCGGCTGTACCCCACCAACCAGACGGCCGTGCGCGTCTACACCTTCGAGGGGCACCGGCTGGTGCAGGTCTTCGCCAACGACGACGCGGTGATCGGCGTGGAGCTGGCCGGACGGGCCGTGATCATCCGCTCGCCCGCCGGGATCGCCGGGTACGAGTACCGCACGACGTGGTCATGGGACCCGGACCAGCGGGCGATGGTGTTCTCGCGCGACGAGTTCCTGCGCACGGCCCCGCACAAGCCGACCCGGGCGCACACTCCGGCGGCCACCGCCCCGCCGGCGCCCGTGCCCCGGCCGTCACCGACCCCCGGCCTCACCCCGCCGGCCACCTCGTCCGGATCGGACGCGGCGGCCGGATCGGACCCGGCGGCCGGATCGGACGCGGCAGCCGGATCGGGCACCGCGGCCACGTCGTCCGCGGCGGCCACGTCGTCCGCGAGCGGCCGATGAGGAGGAGGGTGGCGCTCCCCCGGTGGACCGGGACGCTCGCCGTGAAGTCCGCGGCGTTCATCACGGTGATGTGCTGCGCGCTCGCCGCGCTGCTCGGCATCCTCGTGCACGTCTCGGTGACCGACCAGACCGTCGGCCAGGCCCGAGAGCTGGCGCTGTCCCGGCTGAAGGACGCCACCAGCGCGTTCGAGTCCGGGGACACGCTGCTGCCCGGCGCGGGCGTCGACCCCGCGGGACTGCCGCCGTCCCTGCGGCGGCTGGCGGCGGACGGCCAACGCGGCACGGTGGTCGGCCGGCACCACGGGCGCCCCACGATGTGGGCGGCGGGCCCCGCCGACCAAGGACGGGCGCTGGCCGTCGAGGTCGACTACTCGCAGCAGGCCCACACCATCGCCGGTCTCGACAACGCCATCCTGTGGTCGTCTGGGCTGGCGATCGGGGCGACGCTGCTGGTGGGCGCGTTCGCGGTGACCCGGGTGACCCGGCGCCTGCACGCCACCGCACTGGTGGCCCGGCGGATCAGCACGGGCGACCTGGACGCGCGGGTGAACGACCCGCTCACCCGCGACCGCACCCGCCCGCAGGACGAGGTGGCCGCGGTCGCGGCCGCCCTGGACTCGATGGCCGCCTCGCTCCAGGGCAAGCTGATGGCCGAGCAGCGGTTCACCGCGGACGTGGCGCACGAACTGCGCACACCGCTGACCGGGCTGCACGCGGCGGCCGAACTGCTGCCGCCGGGCCGCCCGACGGAACTGGTACGCGACCGGGTCGCGGCCCTGCGCACGCTCACCGAGGACCTGCTGGAGATCTCCCGGCTGGACACCGGGCGCGAGCGGCCTGCCCTCGACGCCGAGCACCTGAGCACGGTGGCCGAACGGGCGCTGCGCACCGCGCGGGCCACCGGGGCCGCGCCGGGGAGCGACGTGCGGGTCAGGGTCGTACGGGACGTGTCCGTGGAGACGGACCGGCGGCGGCTGGAGCGGGTGCTGGGCAATCTCGTGGCCAACGCACACCGGCACGGCCGGCCGCCGGTGGTGCTGACGGTGGACGGGCCGGTCGTCAGCGTGCGCGACCACGGGGACGGCTATCCGGAGTACCTCCTGGAGCACGGGCCGCAGCGGTTCCGCACGGAGGGCGGTGCGACCGGGCACGGGCTCGGGCTGACGATCGCGCTGGGCCAGGCGGAGGTGCTGGGCGCCCGGCTGGAGTTCGCCAACGCACCGGACGGCGGGGCGGTGGCCACCCTGACACTGCCGCACATCCCGCCGGACGCGCCGGAGCCCGATGGGACGGAGGGGCCCGATCCGGAGGGGCCCGATACGGAGGAGCCCGATACGGAAGGGCCCGATCCGAAGAGACCCCGTCCGGAGGCGTCAGGCTCACCGGCGGAGCGGACCTGACGTCACCTCAGGTGACGGCATTTCAGGTGACGTCCGCTGCACCGCCGCAGCGTGGCGGGACGGCCTCGCCGCGTGCGCACCTAATGTGGCGACTAGTCAGACAAGTCCGCTTTCGCGGATTCAGCCGCCTCAGGTGGAGGTTGTCCATGCCCCTGCGTTCCCCGCTCGCCCGGCTGGCCGTGACGGCCGCCGCCACCGCCCTCCTGGCCACCGCCGTCGCACCGGCCGTCGCCCTGGCCGGCCCCGACACCCCCGGCGCCCCCGGCGCCCCGGCGGCCGGCCCCGGACCCGCCGGCGGCCACGCGAACCCGCCCGCCCCGCACCCCACCCCCACCCCCACCCCCACCCCCCGGCCCGCCGGCCAGTCCGCGCCCCGCCCCACCGCACCCGCACCCGCACCGGCCGCCTCCTCCGCCACGTCCCGGCCGCCGGTCGGCGGCACGACCGCCGACCGGGCCTTCTACCGGGGGCGCGTCACCGCCCGCGGCGGCCTCGCGCTGCGTTCGCGCGCGGACCGCGGCAGCCGGGTGCTGCGCGTCGCCCGGCAGGGCGAGACCGTCTGGATCTACTGCAAGACGAACGGTTCGAACGTGAGCGGCAACCACCTGTGGTACCTGCTCGCGGACGGTGCCTGGACGTGGGGCTCGGCCCGCTTCATCGACAACGTCGGGCCCTCGCCCCGCTGGTGCTGACCATCGGAACGCCTGACAAGCATGTTCTGGTGAGGTCCCGGGAATGACGAAGGCCGGAATGACCGGGACCACCGGAAGCCCGGTGGCAGCGGCGGACCCGTCCGCGCCGGGCACCGCACGCCTGCCCCGGCGACGCGGCATCGAACTCACCCTGATCGTCCTCGCCGTCCTGCTCTCCGTGTACGGCTACTGCGCCGTCGGGCTGGCCAAGCACGGCACCGTCCCACCCGGCGCCGCCGGTTACGGCGCCGGGCTCGGCGTGCTCGCGCTGCTCGCGCACGGCGCGGTGCGCCTGCGGGCGCCGTACGCCGACCCGCTGCTGCTGCCCATCGGCGTGCTGCTGAACGGGCTCGGCCTGGTGCTGATCTACCGCCTGGACCTGGAGACGCCGGGCGAGCGGGCGGCGCCGGTCCAACTGGTGTGGTCCACTCTGGGCGTGGGGCTGTTCACGCTGGTGGTCCTCGTGCTGCGCGACCACCGCTGGCTCCAGCGGTACGCGTACGTGTGCGTCGTGGCCGCGCTCGCGCTGCTCACGCTGCCCATCCTCTTCCCCGCCGTCAACGGCGCCCGCATCTGGATCCGGCTCGGCGGGTTCTCGTTCCAGCCGGGCGAGTTCGCGAAGGTGCTCCTCGCGGTGTTCTTCGCCGCGTACCTCGCCGCGAACCGCAGCGCGCTGGCGTACACCGGCCGCCGGGTCTGGCGGATGCAACTGCCCACCGGCCGGGTACTCGGGCCGGTCGTCGCGGTCTGGCTGCTGAGCGTCGGCGTGCTGGTGCTGGAGCGCGACCTCGGGACCTCGCTGCTGTTCTTCGGGCTCTTCGTCGTGATGCTGTACATCGCCACCGGCCGCACCGGCTGGATCGCCCTCGGGCTGCTGCTCGCCGCGGCGGGCGCCCTCGCCGTCGGCTGGCTGGAGCCACACGTGCACAGCCGGGTGGCGGAGTGGCTGCACCCGTTCGCGTCCATCGAGGCCGGGCGGGGTCCCGGCCAGGTCGCCCAGTCGCTGTTCTCGTTCGCGGCGGGCGGGGTGCTGGGCACCGGCCTCGGGCTCGGCCACTCCATCCTGGTCGGCTTCGCGGTCAAGTCGGACTTCATCCTGGCGACCGCCGGGGAGGAACTGGGCCTGGCGGGCCTCTCCGCGGTCTTCCTGCTGTACGCCCTGCTCGTCGAGCGCGGCTACCGGGCGGGCCTCGCCCTGCGCGACCCCTTCGGCCGGCTCCTCGCGGTGGGTCTCGCCTCCATCGTGGCGCTCCAGGTCTTCGTGATCGCGGGCGGGGTGACCGGGCTGATCCCGCTGACCGGCATGGCGATGCCGTTCCTGGCCCAGGGCGGCTCGTCGGTGGTCACCAACTGGGCGATCGTGGCGCTGCTGATCCGGATCAGTCATGTGGCACGGCGGCAGTACGACGGGACGGTGGCGCCGTGAGGGGCGGCCGGCCCGGAACACACGGTGCCGCGGTGAGGGGCGGCCGGCCCGACACACACAGCGCCGCGGTGAGGGGCGGGCGGCCCGGCGCGGGGGGTGCGCGGTGACCCGGTACATCCGGCGGGCCGCCGCCTTTGGCGTACTGCTGCTGGTGGCGCTGCTGGTGAACACCGCCTGGCTCCAGGTGCTCCAGGGCCCCTCCTACGGCGGCAACCCGGCCAACCGCCGCCCCACCATCGCCCGGTACGAGCAGCCGCGCGGGGAGATCCTGGTCGGGGGGCGGCCGGTGACCGGCTCCCGGGACACCGGCGAACAGCTCCGCTTCGAACGGACGTACGCCGAGGGTCCGTTGTACGCGCCGGTCACCGGGTTCGCCTCACAGCGCTACGGGACGACGTTCCTGGAGCACGCCGAGGACCGGGTGCTGTCGGGGACCGATCCGCTGCTGGCCGGGTTCCCGCTGTGGCACGACTTCACCCGGGGGCAGCCCGCCGGCGGCAACGTGGAGACGACCCTGAACGCGGCGGCGCAGCGTGCGGCGTTCGACGGGCTGGGCGCGCGCAAGGGGGCGGTCGCGGCGGTCGAACCGGCAACGGGGCGGATCCTGGCACTGGTGTCCACACCGTCGTACGACCCGGCGGAACTGTCCGGGAACGGGCCCGCGGTGACGGCGGCCTGGGCGCGGCTGAACGACGACCCGGAGAAGCCGATGCTCAACCGGGCGGTGCGGCAGACGTATCCGCCGGGTTCGACGTTCAAGGTGGTGACCGCGGCGGCGGCGCTGGACACGGGACTGGTCACGGACCTGGACGCGCGGACCGACTCGCCGGACCCCTACCGGCTGCCCGGCAGCACCACGCGGCTGGTCAACGAGGGCGACGACTGCGAGAACGCGTCCTTGCGCTTCGCCTTCGAGTGGTCGTGCAACACCGTGTTCGCCAAGCTCGGCGTGGACGTCGGCGCGCGGGCCATGCGGCAGGCGGCGGAGGGCTTCGGCTTCGACGACCCGGACCTGAAGGTGCCCTTCGCGGTGGCGCCGAGCACGTTCGAGGCGCCCGCGGACCGGGCGCAGCTGGCGCTGTCGTCGATCGGGCAGTACAACACGCGGGCGACGCCGTTGCAGATGGCGATGGTCGCGGCGGCGGTCGCGAACGGCGGCGAGGTGCGCGTGCCGTACCTCGTGGAGCGGACCACGCGCAGCGGCGGCAGCCCGGTGTCGGCAGCCGGTTCCCGGCCGGTGCGGCAGGTGATGCGGCCGACGACCGCGGCGCGGCTGCGGGAGCTGATGTGCGACGTGGTGACCGACGGCACCGGCGGCAACGCCGCGATCCCGGGGGCCGTCGTGGGCGGCAAGACGGGCACGGCCCAGCACGGCGTGGGCAATACGGGGACGCCGTACGCGTGGTTCGTCTCGTGGGCGCAGGGCGTGGACGACATGGACCCGCGGGTGGCGGTCGCGGTGGTCGTGGAGGACGCCTCGGCCCGGCGCGGGGACATCAGCGGGGGCGGTACGGCGGCCCCGATCGCGAAGGCCGTGATGGAGGCGGTGCTGCACTCGCCGCGGAAGCCGGTTGCGTAGACGCCGGGTCAACAAGTCCCGCCCAGGGGATTGACGCGCTTGCTGACACGCAGTCTCATAAGAGACGGGCGAACTGACCCCCGAGTAACCAGCCGATCCAGCCACATCCCCGTACGACGAGGTGGGACAGCCATGACGACCGTGACGGAAGCCGACGCGCTCGCCGGACTGCGCGACGCGCTCGGCCTGCTCAAGGACCGGGAGCAGGTGGCCGAGCGGCTGCTCGACTCTTCCGCCAAGCACTCCTTCGACCCGGACAAGGAGCTGGACTGGGAGGCACCCTTCGAGGAGGGCAAGTGGTTCTGGCCGCCGGAGCTGGTGTCGCTGTACGGCACCCCGCTGTGGAAGCGGATGAGCGAGGAGCAGCGGATCCTGCTCTCCCAGCACGAGGCCGCCGCGCTCGCCTCCCTCGGCATCTGGTTCGAGCTGATCCTGATGCAGCTGCTCGTCCGCCACGTCTACGACAAGCCGGCCACGAGCGCGCACGTGCGCTACGCCCTCACCGAGATCGAGGACGAGTGCCGGCACTCGAAGATGTTCGCCCGCCTGATCACCCGCGGCGGCACCCCCTGGTACCCGGTGAGCCCCGCCCACCAGCACCTCGGCCGGCTCTTCAAGACCATCTCCACCACCCCCGGCTCCTTCACCGCCACCCTGCTCGGCGAGGAGGTGCTCGACTGGATGCAGCGCCTGACCTTCCCCGACGAGCGAATACAGCCGCTGGTCCGCGGGGTCACCCGCATCCACGTCGTGGAGGAGGCACGGCACGTGCGCTACGCCCGCGAGGAGCTGCGCCGGCAGATGGTGACGGCGCCGCGGTGGTCGAAGGAGTTCACCCGGGTCACCTCCGGCGAGTTCGCCCGGGTGTTCTCCATCGCCTTCGTCAACCCCGAGGTGTACTCGAACGTGGGGCTGGACAGGCGCGAGGCCATGGCCCAGGTGAAGGCCAGCGGGCACCGGCGCGAGATCATGCAGACGGGCGCCAAGCGGCTCACGGACTTCCTCGACGACATCGGGGTGCTGCGCGGTGTCGGACGGCAGCTGTGGCGGTCCTCGGGCCTGCTGGCGTAACCGGCCGTGGACGCGCGGGGGCGCGGGGCCGGACCCGCTCGTCCCGACCGTACGGGGTGGCCACCGATTACGCTGCTGGTCATGAGCCCTGCCGCCCCGACCCCCGCCTACCGCCGCCTCAGCGTCGAGGAACGGCGTGCTCAGCTGCTGGAGGCGGCGCTGTCCCTCTTCGCGCACCGCGCGCCCGAGGAGGTCTCGCTGGACGACGTGGCGGAGGCGGCCGGGGTGTCCCGGCCGCTGGTCTACCGGTACTTCCCCGGCGGCAAGCAGCAACTGTACGAGGCCGCGCTGCGCTCCGCCGCCGACGAGCTGCGGCACTGCTTCGACGAGCCGCGCACCGGCCCCCTGCTGCCGCGCCTCGCCCGCGCCCTCGACCGCTACCTGGCCTTCGTCGACCAGCACGACGCCGGGTTCAGCGCGCTGCTCCAGGGCGGCAGCGTGGTGGAGACGTCCCGGACGACCGCCATCGTGGACGGGGTGCGCCGGGCCGCCGCCGAGCACATCCTCAGCCACCTGCGGGTCACCGACCCCGGGCCGCGGCTGCGGATGACCGTGCGGATGTGGATCACGGCCGTGGAGGCCGCCTCCCTGATCTGGCTCGACGAGGACAAGCAGCCGCCGCTCGGGGAGCTGCGGGACTGGCTCGTCGAACAGTTCGTGGCCGTCCTGACGGTGACCGCCGCCCGCGACGCGCAGACCGCCGCCCTGGTCCAGGGCCTGACCTCGGCGGATGACTGACACTGGTGCCGTGAAGAGCGAAGAGACCCCGTTCGAGGGCGGCCCCATGGACGGCCGGGTGCTGCCCGTACTGGTGGGCCCCACCGGCCACCCCCCGAAGACGTACCGCATCCCGGTCCCGGACGCGGCGGGCGGCCCGCCCACCGTGCTCGTCTACCGGCGGGTGCCGCGCGGACAGAGCAGGAGGCTGGGGCTGCCGCAGGGGTGGAAGTACGAGTTCGATCCGGAGGCGAATCGGGGCGGCCGGCTGAAGTGGCCCTGGTCCCGTCCGGAGCCCCGGAACGGCCCGGAGGGCAAGCCGGGTGACACCGGCGGGTGACCGCGTTGCGCCGACCGGCGCAACGCGGGCCCACAAATCGGCTCATACGTCCAATCCTCACGGTGTGGAGCGGAGAGACCGCCCCGCGCCGGAGGTGATGTCGTGTCAAGAAGGGCGCTGCGCCTGGTGAGTACGGCGGCGTTGGCGGCACAGGCCGCCCTCGTGCCGGTGACCGCCACCGCCGAACCACGGCCGGCCGGCCCCGGTCAGCCGTCCGGACCGCCGCCGGGCCTGTCGCCGCAGCGGTCCTCGGGCCTGCCGGCGGAGCGGCCGTCGGGGCCGCCGTCCGTGCAGCCGCCCGGACAGCCGTCCGTCGCCGCGCGTCTGACGGGGTTTCAGACGCTGTACCGGCAGGCGGAGCAGGCCACCGTGACCTACGCCGCCGCCGCGCAGCGACTGGCGCGGCAGCGTGCCGAGACCGACCGGCTGACCGCCGCCCTCACCCGGGCCCGGCTCGCCCTGCGCGACGGCCGGGCGGCCGCCGGGCGGCTGGCCCGGCAGGAGTACCAGGGCACCAGCTCCTTCTCCCCCTACCTGCGGCTGATGCTGGCCCGCGACCCGCAGCACGCGCTGGAGGAGGGCCACATCATCGGGCAACTGGCGCGGGAGCGCGCCGAGACGGTGGCCCGGCTGACGGCGGCCGAGAGGAAGGCGGACGACCTGGCGCGCGCGGCCCGCACCGCGCTCGACGCCCGCCTCGCCCTCACCCGGCGGCAGCAGCGGGCCCGCGACGACGTCCGCGGGAAACTGCACGAGATCGAGAAGCTGCTCGCCGCGCTCAGCCCGGCGCGGCTGACCGCACTCGCCGCGTTGGAGGCGGACGGGATCGCCCGCGCGCAGACCAGGCTCCTGGCCTCCGGGGCGCTCGGCGACGACAGGCCGCCCACCCCGCAGGGCGAGGCGGCCGTGCGCTACGCGGTGGGCCAGCTCGGCAAGCCCTACCAGTGGGGCGCTGCCGGCCCGGCGGCGTACGACTGCTCGGGCCTGACCTCGCGGGCCTGGGGCCAGGCCGGCCTGCCCATCCCGCGCACCAGCCAGGAGCAGTGGGCCCGGCTCAGGCACGTACCGCTGGAGGAGCTGCGCCCAGGCGACCTGGTGGTGTACTTCCCCAAGGCCACCCATGTCGCCCTCTACCTCGGCGCCGGCCTGGTGGTGCAGGCGCCGCGGCCGGGCACGACGGTGAAGGTGTCGCCGCTGGCCGCCAACCCGGTGCTGGGCGCGGTCCGCCCCGACCCGGCAGGCAGGCCCCTGCCGCGCTACACGCCGCCGAGGCTCCCCGCGCTCCCCGGGAACACGCCCGGTGGACCGGCCGCGGGCCCGTCGAAGGACACGGGCCCGTCGAAGCCGACAGTGCTGTAGGACCATGACCTGTAGGACCCGGTCCTGGGTCAGGGCCCTGCGGGTCCGGGCCCTGCGGGTCCGGGTGCTACAGGACCGGTTCCAACGGGGCTAGGCCGCCGGGCCGGCGCCCGTGACCTCGGCCAGGTAGGCCTCCGTCTTCGCCGGCTCGTAGAAGAAGTTCTCGAAGTCGGCCGGGTCGTTGAAGCCGTTGGCGAAGCGGTCGGCGACCGGCTGGAGCTGACCGCCGGCGCCGAGCAGGTTCAGGACGTGCTCCGGCGGCGGGGCGAGCATGGCGTTCGTCCACTTGGTGACGTGCTGACCGGTGCTCCAGTAGCGCTCGAACGTCTGCTGCATCCACTCCTCGTCGAACGGCTTGTCACCGTGTTCGAGGATCGAGGCGAGGTAGGTGGCGGCGCACTTGGACGCCGAGTTGGAACCCTGTCCGGTGATCGGGTCGTTGGCGACGACGACGTCCGCGACCCCGAGGACCAGGCCGCCGCCGGGCAGCCGGCCGACCGGCTTGCGCACGGTGGGCGGGTAGCGGCCGGCGAGGGTGCCGCCGGCGTCGGTGAGTTCGACGTGCGTGGCCCGCTCGTACTCCCAGGGCGTGAACCGGCGCATGAGGTCCAGCGTCAGGGCCAGGTGCTGAGCCGGGTCCTTGATGCCCTGGAAGACGTCGAGGGGACCGCCGGGTATGCCTTCCAGGAACAGGATGTCGGCGCGGCCGGAGAGGGTGTACGTCGGCATGACGAACAGCTCGCCGACCCCGGGGACCAAGTTGCAGCGGACCGCGTCGAAGTCCGGGTGCTCCGGACGCGGGCCCAGCCCGTGCACGTACGACACCGCGAGCGCGCGCTGCGGCTCGGTGTACGGGGAGCGCTCGGCGTCCCGCTCGAACATCGTCACCAGCTCGCCCTTGCCCGCCGAGACGAGGACGAGGTCGTAGGCGCGCGAGAAGTAGTCGAGGTCGCCGACGGCCGCGCCGTGGATGACGAGCTGGCCGCCGCGCTGCGCGAAGGTCTCCATCCAGCCGGCCATCTTCACCCGCTGGTCGACCGACTGCGCGTACCCGTCGAGGCGGCCCACCCAGTCGATCGCGCGCTGCGAGGGACCCGGGTCGAAGGAGCCGGGGGCGGCGACCGAGACGCCGAGGCCCTCGATCCGCGGGGCCTGGGCCTCCCAGAAGTTCAGCTGCAGGTCACGCTCGTGCTGGAGCGCGGTGTGGAACATGCACTGCGTCGACATGACCCGGCCGGAGCGGATCTCGTCCGCGGTCCGGTTGGACATCAGGGTGACCTCGTACCCGTGCGACTGGAGGCCGAGGGCGAGCTGGAGGCCGGACTGACCGGCCCCCACGACGAGTATCTTGCGCATGCGGGTGGTGCCTCCTACGGCTTCTGGACTGCTCGAGGGATCATTCGGGGGTTTCCTCGAGCGCGTGGGCCACGAGGGCCAGCAGGGTCTCGACGGCCGATATCCGGCGCCGCGCGTCCATGATCATGACAGGTATGTGCGCGGGGATCGTGAGCGCCTCCCGGACGTCCTCCGGTGCGAACAGCTCACTGCCGTCGAAGTGGTTGACCGCCACGACGTACGGCAGCCCGCAGCTCTCGAAGTAGTCCAGGGCCGGGAAGCAGTCCTTCAGCCGGCGGGTGTCCGCCAGCACGACGGCGCCGATGGCGCCCCGCACCAGGTCGTCCCACATGAACCAGAACCGCTGCTGGCCCGGCGTGCCGAACAGGTACAGCACCAGGTCGTCGTCGAGCGTGACCCGGCCGAAGTCCATGGCGACGGTCGTACTCACCTTGCCGGGCGTGGCGGTGAGGTCGTCGGTCTCGGCGCTCGCCTGGGTCATCAGCGCCTCGGTCTGCAGCGGCGTGATCTCCGAGACGGCGGTGACCAGCGTCGTCTTGCCCACGCCGAAGCCGCCGGCCACCACGATCTTCGTGGCGATCGGCGCCCGGGTACGGTCCGTCTGCCAGGGCAGCAGCGTCTCGTCGGGCTCGTCGAACGGGGCGACTCCGGTCGCCAAGGAGGAGACGGCGGAGTCAGAGACGGCGGAGTCCACTCAGCACCCTTTCCAGCAGAGCGCGGTCCGGACGGCCGGTGCCGTGACCGGTTCCGGTTCCGTACACACGAATCTTTCCCTGGTCCGCGAGGTCGCTCAGGAGCACGCGGACCACACCGAGCGGCATCTTCAGCAGCGCGGCGATCTCGGCCACCGTACGCATCCGGCGGCACAGTTCGACGATGGCCCGCATCTCCGGCATGACCCGGGACGAGAGCGGCGCACTCGTCAGTTCCAGGCGCTCCTCGGCGGGTCCGAGTTCGGCGGTGCTCGCCACGAACGTCTCCACGAGCAGGACGTGCCCGAAGCGGGTGCGTCCGCCGGTGAGCGAGTACGGGCGGACCCTGGCGGGTTTTCGGACTCCGCCGCGGACCGGGAGCTGTTGCCTCGGCACACCGCTCATCGGGCACTCCCCGCCGACTCGGACTCCAGTGACCTGCGCAGCTCGCTGCGGAGTTCGGGCGTCAGGACATGCCCGGCGCGGCCCACGAAGAGCGCCATGTGGTACGCCACCACGCTCATGTCGCACTCCGCGGAGCCGTGCACGCCGAGCAGCGAGCCGTCGCTGATCGACATCACGAACAGGCTGCCCTCGTCCATCGCGACCATCGTGTGCTTGACCGCGCCGGAGTCCATCAGCCTGGCCGCCCCGATGGTGAGGCTGCCGATGCCGGAGACGATGGTGGCGAGGTCGGCGGCGGAGCCCCGCGGGCCTGCGGGGGCCGCCGAGCGGGGCCGGCGGGCCGCGCTGTTGCGGCCGGGGTCGGAGGAGAGGAGCAGGAGGCCGTCGGAGGAGACCACGGCGACGGATTCGATGCCGGGCACCTCCTCGACCAGATTGGTCAGCAGCCAGTGCAGGTTGCGGGCCTCACTGCTCAGTCCGAAGGTGGTGGGCGCTGTCAACTGCTTGCCTCCTCGACTGTGCCCCCCGTGGATTCCTCGGCTTGCGTACGGGGCACCGGCGCCGGCCGGCGGTTCTGGTCCGTCCGGTCCGCGATCTCGGCCTCCACGTCGCGGTAACCGGCCTGGGCTCCGCGGCGGAAGCCGCCCAGGCGGCGGCGGAGGGCCTCGGCGTCCACCGAGCCGGTGCGCTGGCGCGGGGCGTGGGCGGGTGTGGTGATTCTGGGGGTGCGCTTGGGGAGGCCCTTGGCGGTCAGGGCCTCTTCCGGCACGCGCGCGTGCTCGGCGCCGTGGTCGTCGCCGGGCTCGTACGCGTTCTCGCTCCCGTCGCCGTCCCCGGCTCCGGCCGGGCGCGCGGGGGCGGGAGCGGCCGGGTCGGAGGCAGGGGGCGCCGCGGGTGCGGAACCGGCCGGCTCGCGCGCGGGCGCCGCTCCCGGCCAGGGGACGTCGTCGAACGCCGAGGTCGACCGGGGGGCGGAGGTCTCTTCCGGGGCGGAGGGCGTCCGGGGCACCGGGCCCGTCCCGGGCGTGGGCGCGGCTTGCGGCCAGGGCGCGTCGTCCTCGGCCGGGGAAACCGCCCCGGACCCGGAGGACGCCCCGGCCACGGGCGTCGGACCCGACGCGAACGCGGTCGCCGAGCCGGAGTCCGCCTCGGCCTCAGAAGCCGGCCCGCGCCCGAACGCCTCTCCCGGCGCGTGGGGCCCACCGGACCCGAAGGACGCGCGGGGCACGGAAACCGTCCCCGACGTGTAAGCCGTCCCGGCCGCGGGGGCCGCTCCCGACCAGGGGGTGGCCCCGGTGCCGGAGTCCGCCCCGGTGCCGGAGTCCGCCCCCGGCAGAGGGCTCGTCCCGGGCCCGCTTGCGGGCGCGGGGGCCTGGGGCCGACCGGGCTGTGTCTCCGTCGTGGCCGCCAAAGACTCGCCGGCGGCGCCGGGGGCCGCGCTGCCCTCGGGCGGGGCGGGAGCCCCTTCCGGGACGGGAGGCGGGAGCAGCAGCTCCATCGTCGTCTCGGCCGGGGACTCCGGCGGTGTCGTTCCCTGTGTGCCGTGGACCGCCTCGGACGCGCGTACCGCCTGTTCCGCCAGGGCGACCAGCGGGTCGGTGCCGTCTTCCTGGGCGCGGGCGTGCAGGACGTTGGAGTTGGCCTCGGCGTCGGCGCCGGGGAGGGCGAAGGTGCCGGTGCCCGTCCGGTCGGGGCCCGCCGCCGGGACGGCGGAGGCCGGGGCGGGGGCGAGCAGCGGCTGGGGCAGGACGACGACGGCCGCCGTACCACCCTGCTTCTGCTCGCGCAGCTGGACGCGCACACCGTGCCGGTGGCCGAGGCGGGCCACCACGTAGAGGCCGAGGCCCAGGTCCTTGGCCCCCTCCTCGCCGTCCTGGTCGTAGGCGGCGTCCGGGTCGAGGTCGGCGAGGCGGGCGTTGAGCCGGGTCAGCCGCTCGCCGTCCACGCCGATGCCCTCGTCCTGGACGGAGAGCATGATCTCGCCGTTCTCCAGGAGCCAGCCGGAGACCTCCACGGGCCGGTCCGGCGGGGAGAAGGAGGTGGCGTTCTCCAGGAGTTCGGCCAGCAGGTGGGAGAGGTCGTCGGCGGCGAAGCCGGCCACGTGCGCGTGCGGGGGCAGCGCGGCGATGCGGACCCGTTCGTAGCGCTCGATCTCGCTGACCGCGGCGCGTACGACGTCGACCAGCGGGATCGGCCCGGCGTGCTGCTGGACGTGCTCGGTACCGGCCAGCACGAGGAGGTTCTCGCTGTGCCGACGCATGACCGTGGCGAAGTGGTCGAGCTTGAAGAGGGTGGCGAGGCGGTCGGGGTCCTGCTCGCGTTCCTCCAGGCCCTCGATGACGGTGAGCTGCCGCTCGACCAGGCCGAGGGTGCGCAGCGCCAGGTTGACGAAGGTGGCGCCGATGCCGGCGCGCGTCCGCTCCAGCCGGGCCGTCGCCTCGGCGAGTTCGGCGCGCAGTTCCTCGCGGGCGTCGGCCATCTTCTGCCGCTGGCCGACCAGGTGCTTGCGGTCGGCCTCCAGGGTGGCGACCCGTTCGGCGAGGGCGGCGGCCTGGGTGTGCAGGGTGTTGACGGAGCGGATGACCTGGGCGTACTCGTCGTTGCGGCCGTTGAAGCGGATCGGTTCCTCGGCGGCGGGGTCCTCGGCGCCGGCCAGCCGGGCGGAGCCCAGGCGCAGGACGGCCAGCGGGCGGGTGAGGGTGCGGGCCAGGGCGGTGGCGATGCCGACGGCGAGGAGCAGCAGGGCGCCGAGCAGGGCGATGCGCAGCTCCAGCGCGGTGACGTCGTCGTCGCGGAGTTTCGCCAGGTCCTTGGTGCGGTGGTCGTAGAGGGAGGACTCGGCGCCGCGCATCAGGTCGATCCGGGCCGTGAGGGCGGCGTCGGCCTTCTTGGTGCTGGTGGTGAGGTCGGCGTCGGAGAGCGAGGGCTGGTCGGTGAGCTTGGCCAGGTAGCCCGCGGCGGAGTTGGCCTCGGGGCCGGTGACGGTGGAGTCGTAGGAGTGGCGGGCCGCCTCGGGCGCGGTCTCGCGGAACGCGGCGAGGGCGGCGTCGGAGCGGACCCGGGCCTGCTGGGCGGCCGCGCTGAGGGCGTCGCGCTGCTTGGTGTCGGCCTTGCTGGAGCTGGTCGTCTCGGTCGGCAGGCCGGTGACCGGGTCGTAGGCGGTCCGCGTGGTGTACGGCACGGCGAGGGCGGCGAGCAGGAGCCCGCGGGTGGCGGCGGCCTGCTGGACCGCGGTGTCCAGTTCGGCGAGGGAGTGCGCCCCGGACCCGGCACGCGGGGGCATCTTCTCGGCCAGTTGTTCGGCGAGCCGGTGCAGTTCGGCGATGGTGGCGGAGTACGCCTGGTGGGCCTGGAGCGCGGTGCTCTGGCCGGTGAGCGCGGAGCGCCGCAGCGCGGCGATGCCGTCGAGGTCGGTGCGCAGCCAGGCCGGTGTGCCGGGGTCGGTGCGCACCTCGTCGACCTGGCGGTCCACACGCGTGCTGCGCTGTTCGGAGGGTGCCTTGGACCGGGGGCGGCCGGCGGCGACGTAGGAGGTGACCTCGTCGCGTTCGTCGGCCAGGGAGTGGGCGAGGGCGAGGGCGTCCTGGGTCTGCCCGGCGAGGGTGACCAGGGCCTGCGAGTCGCTCAGCCGGCCGGAGGCGTCGATCACGGCGGGCGCGCCGGCTCCGGCCACGACGGCGGCGACGACGGCGACGGAGACGACGAGGCGGTTGCGTACGCGCCTGGGGCGGCCCTCGCCCACGGGGGCGGCCGAGGGGGTGCCGGTCGTACGCTCCGGTCCCTCCGAGGTGGCCGTCTGCCTGCCTGTGCGCCGAGGCCGCTTCTTCTGCACCGGTGCTCGCATTCCTGTACTCGTGTACTCATGGGCCCGGGTGGCGCCTCGTCAGCTGGTGCGACTGCTGCGTCCACCCTCCCCCGGTCTCTCGCCGTCCGTGTGGCGCGAGCAGGGGGCCTGCATCGGTTTCCGACCCTCCCAGTGCCGGTGGGCAGTGGTCCCGCATCATCCGACCGGCCACCCGAAGGAGTGAACATCGGAGGCGAGTTGGCGGGCAAGTTCCTCCGGCGTGTGCGCGGGTGCCGTGCGGCGGGCCGGTTGGACGTCGGCGGCAGGCTTTGGCAGTATTCGCCGCCACGCCTTCCCGGAGTCCTCCATTCCACCCCAAATCAGGCGCCTGGCCTGTGGTCCTGCGTCAATTCCAAGGCGAATGGCCAACTTTGGCGGACCATGTGAAGGCCTGGTGCAGACTGGCTGGATGCGAACTGAGGTTGTTTCGGAGCCGGGCCTGCCGGATCACCCGAACGAGGACTTCGCCGCCGTCGCCCTGCCCGCCGACGGGCAGGGCGGGTGCCTGGTCGTCCTGGACGGGGTGACACCGGCGCCGGAGACGGGGTGTCTGCATTCGGTCCCCTGGTTCACGGCCCGTCTGGGCGGCGCCCTGACCGAACTGACCGTTTCGCGGCGGGATCTGACCTTGCGGGAGGTGCTCGCGCACACGATCCGCGGGACCGCCGCGGCACACGCTGCGACCTGTGACCTTTCTCACCCACGCACGCCGCAGGCAACCGTGGTGCTCGTGCGGTGGTCCGCCGATTCGGTCGAGTACCTGGTCCTGTCCGACTCGGTGCTCCTGCTGGAATCGGACGACGGCCTGGTCACCCCGGTCCTGGACGACCGGCTGGCCCGCCTGCCGCGTGCCTCGCTGGCCACCGACGCGCTCGTCGACGCCACCCTGCGCAACAAGGAGGGAGGCTTCTTCACCGCGGCGGCCGATCCCTCGGTGGCGGAACGGGCGGTGACGGGCACCGTGCCGCGCACCCGGATCCGCGCCGTGGCCGCCCTCACCGACGGGGCGGCGCGCTGGGTGGAGAAGTTCCACGAGGGCGACTGGACGCAGTGTCTCGGCCTCGTGCGCAAGGAGGGCGCCGGGGCCCTGGTGGACCGCGTACGACTCCTGGAGCGCTCCGACCGCGAGGAACGGGCGCACCTGGGCCGCAGCAAGACACACGACGACGCGACGGCGGTGTTCGTACGGATGTGAGCGCCGGCGTGGCTCACGCGGGCGGAGGCGGCGGGAGTGCCGGGCGGGGCCGACGGCGCCGCCCGCGGCGCCTCACTTCTCGTGTTTCTCCATGACGCCGTTCAGCTCGTGCAGCAGGCGGGCCAGTTCGGAGACCTCGCGGCGGTCCCAGTGGGCGAGCTGACTGACGTAGCGCTCCCGGCGGGCGTCGCGCACCTGGCCGACCCGGCGGCGGCCGTCATCGGTGAGCGCGATCAGCCAGGCCCGCCCGTCCGCGGGGTCCGGCTCGCGGGCGACGAGGCCCAGCTCCTCCAGGGCACGCAGCTGGCGGGACATGGTGGCCTTGCCGACGCCGATGTAGGCGGCGAGTGCCGTGGCACGCTGGCTGCCGTACTCGTCCAGCCGGGCCAGCAGTCCGTACGCCGAGGACTCCAGGCCCGGGTGGACCTCGCGGGCCATCTCGGCCTGGCTGGCCCGGGCGCGCCGGAGCAGTACGGTCAGCTCCCGTTCCAGGGACAGGAACTCCCGGTCCGCACCGCTTGCCCGCGCGGTGCCGAAGGCGGCTTCCCGGTGCTCGCCCCTTGCGTCTTCGTGCACGTCAGCCCCTGCCTGGAGTGTTGCCGGTCCTGAAAGTTCGCGCCGGCCGCCGTCATCGCCGCAGCTTGGTCAGTATTTCGCAGGCGTAGACCAACGGCGGACTCCGGGCCCCCTTCCCAGAGCCGTTCTACGTGCGTAGCTTCTTACCCAGGCAATGAATGGCATGCCCACGCCAGCGTCGCCCCCGGCGGGTCTCCCCAGGCCCGTGCTCCCCTCGTGCGACCGTGGGCCATGCCCGCGTTTCCCCCCACCGGGCACCACCGAACTTCGGAGGCACGTCATGCCCGTGCACAGATCCGGAACGGCCCGCATGCGGCGGCTGACCGCCGCGGGAGTCCTGCTCGCGGCGTTCTCCTTCTTCCTCACCGATCCCTCCTCGGCCGACACCGGCGCCGGCACCACGCCCGCCCGCGGCTCCGCCTACATGGGCATGGGCGTCGCGGCGCACGACGGACGCAGCGGCACCCCCACGACCGGTGACGCGACCCAGACCGAGGGCGTCGACGTCAGCGCCTACCAGGGCAACGTCGCCTGGTCCACCCTGTGGAGCAGCGGCGTGCGCTGGGCGTACACCAAGGCGACCGAGGGGACGTACTACACGAACCCCTACTTCACCCAGCAGTACAACGGCTCGTACAACGTCGGCATGATCCGCGGCTCGTACCACTTCGCCACCCCGGACACCACCAGCGGCGCGACCCAGGCCAACTACTTCGTCGACCACGGCGGCGGCTGGTCCAAGGACGGCAAGACCCTGCCGGGCGCCCTCGACATCGAGTGGAACCCCTACGGCGCCGCCTGCTACGGCAAGTCCGCGAGCGCGATGGTCAGCTGGATCGCCGACTTCCTCAACACCTACAAGGCGCGCACCGGCCGCGACGCCGTGATCTACACGGCCACCAGCTGGTGGACCCAGTGCACCGGCGACTACGGCGGCTTCGCCGGCAACAACCCGCTGTGGATCGCCCGGTACGCCTCGACCGTGGGGACGCTGCCGGCGGGCTGGGGCTACTACACGATGTGGCAGTACACCTCCTCCGGCCCGACCGTGGGCGACCACGACAGGTTCAACGGCGCACTGGACCGGGTGCAGGCCCTGGCCAACGGCTGAGCAGCCACAGCGGGCGGGAGCCGCGCGGCCGCGCACGTCCACACGTTCGGTGAAGGCCCGGGCCTCCCTCACGGGACCCGGGCCTCCCCTCATCCGGCAAGCGCCCGTCACGCCGCTGCCGGAACCTCCGCCTCCGCGCCGTTCACGGCCGGTGCGAGGGCCAGTTCCAGGACCTGGCGGACATCGGTGACGGCGTGGACGTCGAGCTTGTCCAGCACCTCCGCCGGGACGTCGTCCAGGTCGGGCTCGTTGCGCTTGGGGATGATCACGGTCGTCACGCCCGCCCGGTGCGCGGCGAGCAGCTTCTGCTTCACCCCGCCGATGGGCAGTACGCGTCCGGTCAGCGACACCTCGCCGGTCATCGCCACGTCCGTGCGGACCAGCCGGCCGGACAGGAGCGAGGCCAGCGCCGTGGTCATCGTGACACCCGCGCTCGGGCCGTCCTTGGGGACCGCGCCCGCCGGGAAGTGGATGTGCACGCCCCGGTCCTTCAGGTCGCCCACGGGCAGCTCCAGTTCGGCGCCGTGGCTGCGCAGGAAGCTGAGCGCGATCCGCGCGGACTCCTTCATCACGTCACCGAGCTGACCGGTCAGGGTCAGGCCCGCCGCGCCCGTCTCGGGGTCCGCGAGGGACGCCTCGACGTACAGCACGTCGCCGCCCGCCCCGGTGACCGCGAGGCCGGTGGCCACACCCGGCACCGCCGTGCGGCGCTCGGCCGGGTCCTGGGCGGACTCCGGCACGTGGTGCGGCCGGCCGATCAGTGCGCGCAGGTCGCCCTCGGTGACGGTGAACGGCAGCTTCCGCTCGCCCAGTTCGTGCTGGGCCGCCACCTTGCGCAGCAGCCGCGCGACGGACCGCTCCAGGGTGCGCACACCGGCCTCGCGGGTGTACTCGCCGGCGAGCCTGCGCAGCGCGCCCTCGTCGATCGTGACCTCTTCCCTGTCCAGCCCGGCCCGCTCCAGCTGGCGCGGGAGCAGGTGGTCGCGGGCGATGACGATCTTCTCGTCCTCGGTGTAGCCGTCCAGGCGCACGATCTCCATCCGGTCGGCGAGGGCCTCCGGGATGGCCTCCAGGACGTTGGCGGTGGCCAGGAAGACGACGTCCGACAGGTCCAGCTCGACCTCCAGGTAGTGGTCCCGGAAGGTGTGGTTCTGCGCCGGGTCCAGGACCTCCAGCAGGGCCGCGGCCGGGTCGCCGCGATAGTCGGAGCCGACCTTGTCGATCTCGTCGAGCAGGACCACCGGGTTCATCGACCCGGCCTCCTTGACGGCGCGCACGATCCGGCCGGGCAGCGCGCCGACGTAGGTGCGCCGGTGGCCGCGGATCTCGGCCTCGTCCCGGACGCCGCCGAGGGCGACCCGGACGAACTTGCGGCCCATCGCGTGGGCCACGGACTCGCCCAGGCTGGTCTTGCCGACACCGGGCGGGCCCACCAGCGCGAGCACGGCACCGCCGCGCCGGCCGCCGATCACGCCGAGGCCGCGGTCGCTGCGGCGCTTGCGCACCGCCAGGTACTCGGTGATCCGCTCCTTCACGTCCCTCAGGCCCGCGTGCTCGGCGTCCAGCACCGCCCGGGCGCCCTGGATGTCGTAGACGTCCTCGGTCCGCTCGTTCCACGGCAGTTCCAGGACGGTGTCCAGCCAGGTGCGGATCCAGGAGCCCTCGGGCGAGGCGTCGGAGGCGCGCTCCAGCTTGTCGACCTCCTTGAGTGCGGCCTCCCGTACGTGCTCGGGCAGGTCGGCGGCCTCGACGCGGGCGCGGTAGTCGTCGCTCTCCTCGCCCTCGCTCTCGCCGTTCAGCTCGCGCAGTTCCTTGCGGACGGCCTCCAGCTGACGGCGGAGCAGGAACTCGCGCTGCTGCTTGTCGACGCCTTCCTGGACGTCCTTGGCGATGGCCTCGGCGACGTCCTGCTCGGCGAGGTGGTCGCGCAGTTGCCGGGTGGCGAGCCGGAGGCGGGCCACGGGCTCGGCGGTCTCGAGCAGTTCGATCTTCTGTTCGGTCGTCAGGAACGGCGAGTAGCCGGAGTTGTCGGCGAGCGCGGAGACGTCGTCGATGGCCTGGACCCGGTCGACGACCTGCCAGGCGCCGCGCTTGCGCAGCCAGGCGGTGGCCAGGGCCTTGTACTCCTTCACCAGTTCGGCGACCTGGCCCGGAAGAGGGTCCGGCACGCTCTCGTCGATCCGGGTGCCCTCGACCCACAGCGCCGCACCCGGCCCGGTGGTGCCGGCCCCGATGCTCACCCGGCTCCGGCCGCGGATCAGCGCGCCCGGGTCGCCGTCGGCCAGCCGGCCGACCTGCTCGACGGTGCCCAGCACGCCGGTCTTCGCGTACGTCCCCTCGATGCGTGGCACCAGCAGCACCCTGGGCTTGCCGGGTTCGGAACGGACGGCGGCCTGCGCGGCCTCCACCGCGGCCCGTACCTCGGAGTCGCTCAGGTCCAGCGGGACCACCATCCCGGGCAGCACGACCTCGTCGTCGAGCGGCAGCACAGGCAGAGCGAGCGGTGTGAAGGCCGTGGACTCAGTAGCCATGATCTCCCCTTCGGCAGTCAAGTTGAGCTATGCCGACTCAATGCATGGCGACAGCCGATTGTTCCCCGGCGGCTGTTCGCCGTCAGCGATCACGGGGGGAGGAAAATTCCGGGGCGGGATCAGCGGGGGCACGGGCCCGGTCGGCAAGGGCCTGCCCGACCGGCCGGAGTGGACGCACGGCCGCTCGGGCAGGACAGCCCGGCCCGTCGCCGCGGGCCCGCGGCCGGCCGCGGAGGACAGGCCGGGCCGGCGCGGGCGCGCGGCTGTTCAGCGGGGCGCGGGGCGTCCGCGCCGCAGCACCGGCCAGCACGCGACACCGACCGCGAGGGAGATGAGGTGCCCCGCACTGGTCATCGGGTCCGTGAACGCCACCAGGTCCTCCAGCAGCATTCCGGCGAACGCGGCCAGCACGGGCCAGCGCACCCACGGACGCAGCAGGCCGCACAGCGCCCCGACGCTCGCGGCGACGCCGAAGCTGATCCCGTAGTCGAGGCGGTGCAGCGCACCGTCCGGCAGCCGGCCGGCCAGCACGGCCAGGCCCACGGGGACCTCGGTGGCGAGGGTGGCGAACACGTGCCCGAGGAGGAAGACACCCGCCGCGCGCAGCGCCCCGGTGCGGCGCTCCAGCGCGGTGAGCACCAGCAGGAAGCAGAGGGAGTACGCCGTCAGGACCCCGCCCGCGACCCACAGCGCGCTCGCCACCAGCACCGCCAGCGGCGCCCGCACCAGGTGGGCGACGTCCGTGCTGGAGCTCCGGTAGAGGACGTCCATCACGGAGGGCGTCGCGTACCGCGCGACCAGCGAGGTGCCGACGAGCACGGCCGCGTACCAGAAGGTGAACGGCGTCCCGCCCGGACTCGGCAGCAGCCGCCACGCCCGCTGCCCGCCGCCCCGGACGCCCCACGCGACCGCGAGCGCGGACGCCGGGCGGGCCCGGGAGGCCGGGACGGCCGGGGCGGTGGCGGACGCCGGGTTCACGGTGAGGTCCCCGGGGGTGTCCTGCCGGGCGGGCTCGCGCGCAGCGGCGACGGCGAGGGGGGCCGGGCGGGGCCGCTGCCGCGGCACGCCGTCCACCAGGCGCGGGGCCGCGGCGTCCGGGTCCGCAGTCCGTTCCACGGTGGGGCTCCTTCCGTCGGGCCTCCACCCTTCGCGTCCCGGAAGCCGCTGTCTATGATCGACGCCACCCGGCGGCCGATTCACAGCAACCTATTAACTTACTGGTGGACGCCGACCTCACCGTGCGCGCGGGCCCGTTGTCCGCCGCGGCCGCGAACGCGCCCCGCCGCAACGGGGCTCACCGGGCGTCACCCGTAATCCATGTGGCAGGAAGGGCCCGTTCGGGCAGGATGGCTCCATGAACGCCTCGTACGAGACGCCCGTGGTCCTGGACCGCCGCGAGGGCCCCCACGGGGAGGTCGTACTGCGCCGGCACGGTGAGCTGCTCCAGATCATCGCCAACGGCTGCTTCCTGATGGACACCTCCGACGGGCGCTCCGAACGGCTCCTGGTCGACGCCGCGCTCGCCGCCCTGGACGGCCGCCCGGCACCGCACGTGCTGATCGGCGGCCTGGGCGTCGGCTTCTCACTCGCGCACGCCGCGAGCGGGGAGCACTGGGGCCGGATCACGGTGGTCGAACGGGAGCCGGCGATCGTCGACTGGCACCGGGAGGGGCCGCTGGCCGCGCTGACGGCGACGGCACTGGCCGACCCGCGCACCGAGATCGTGGAGACCGATCTGGTCACCTACGTCAATGAGACGTCCGACACGTTCGACGCGCTGTGCCTCGACATCGACAACGGCCCCGGCTGGACCGTCACGGAGGGCAACGCGGAGCTGTACGCACCACCCGGACTGGCAAGCTGCGCAAGGGCGTTGAGACCCGGTGGAGTACTCGCCGTGTGGTCGGCGCAGCCGTCTCCGGAATTTGAAGGAACCTTGTGGAATGTCGGGTTCCAGCAGGTGCGCACCGAAGAGATCCCGGTTGCCCGGGGCGTACCGGACGTCGTGCACCTCGCCGTCAGGGCTGGATAGCAAAGGCACCGTGACTCCCCGTACGCTGCATCCCTGACGCCGATCATTCAAGCGTCAATCGCAACTACGCGCAGTCAAGGAATCACCCCACTGATTCCGGAAAGCACACCTCAGGGGCGGGCGATGGAGCAGACACACACCGCGCACAACGGCACGACGGCCGGACCGGGCGCACAGCGCCGGGTCCTGGTGGTCGAGGACGACCCGACCATCATGGACGCCATCGCCACCCGCCTGCGCGCCGAGGGCTTCCTGGTGCAGACCGCGGGCGACGGACCCAGTGCGGTCGACACCGCGGAGGCCTGGCAGCCCGACCTGCTGATCCTCGACATCATGCTGCCCGGCTTCGACGGCCTGGAGGTCTGCCGCCGGGTGCAGGCCCAGCGGCCGGTGCCCGTGCTGATGCTCACCGCGCGCGACGACGAGACGGACATGCTGGTCGGGCTCGGGGTCGGCGCCGACGACTACATGACCAAGCCGTTCTCGATGCGGGAGCTGGCGGCACGCGTGCACGTGCTGCTGCGCCGCGTGGAGCGGGCCGCGCTGGCCGCGGCCACCCCGCGCAGCGGCATCCTGCGCCTGGGCGAGCTGGAGATCGACCACGCCCAGCGCCGGGTCCGGGTGCGCAGCGAGGACGTCCACCTGACGCCGACCGAGTTCGACCTGCTGGTGTGCCTGGCGAACACCCCGCGCGCGGTGCTCTCCCGTGAGCAGCTGCTGGCGGAGGTGTGGGACTGGGCGGACGCCTCCGGCACCCGGACCGTCGACAGCCACATCAAGGCGCTGCGCCGGAAGATCGGCGCCGAGCGGATCCGTACGGTGCACGGGGTGGGCTACGCCCTGGAGACGCCCACCCCATGAGCGACGGGCCGGCCGCGCGGGGGGACCAGCCGGACCCCTGGGACGGCGGCGGGCGCGTCCGCCACCCCTTCTCGGTCAAGACCAAGCTGGGCGCGCTGGTCGTCATCGCGGTGCTGATCACCACCGGTCTGTCGATGATCGCGGTGCACACCAAGACCGAGCTGCGGTTCATCATGGTCTTCTCGATGATCGCCACGCTGCTGATCACCCAGTTCGTGGCGCACTCGCTCACCGCCCCGCTGGACGAGATGAACGCGGTCGCCCGCTCCATCTCGCACGGCAACTACACGCGCCGGGTGCGCGAGAACCGCCGCGACGAGCTGGGCGACCTGGCCCAGACCATCAACCGCATGGCGGACGAGCTGGCCGCCCAGGACCGTCAGCGCAAGGAGCTGGTGGCGAACGTCTCGCACGAGCTGCGCACGCCGATCGCGGGCCTGCGCGCGGTCCTGGAGAACATCGTCGACGGGGTCACCGAGGCCGACGCGGAGACGATGCGCACGGCCCTGAAGCAGACCGAGCGGCTGGGCCGCCTGGTAGAGACCCTGCTGGACCTGTCCCGCCTGGACAACGGCGTCGTCCCGCTGAAGACGCGGCGCTTCGAGGTGTGGCCGTACCTGTCGGGCGTGCTGAAGGAGGCCAACATGGTGGCCTCCGCGCGCGCGGGGATGGCCTCCGGCTCCGGCAGCCACACCCGTACGGACGTCCATCTGCGGCTCGACGTCGAGCCGCTGAGCCTCACCGCGCACGCGGACCCCGAGCGGATCCACCAGGTGGTCGCCAACCTGATCGACAACGCGGTCAAGCACAGCCCGCCGCACGGACGGGTGACGGTGCGGGCGCGGCGCGGGCCCCGGCCCGAGTCGCTGGAGCTGGAGGTCATCGACGAGGGTCCTGGCATCCCCCGCTCCGAGTGGCACCGCGTCTTCGAGCGCTTCAACCGGGGCGCCGTGAGCCGGCCGCACGGCCCGGGCAGCGACGGCGGTACGGGCCTGGGGCTGGCGATCGCCCGCTGGGCGGTGGATCTGCACGGCGGCCGGATCGGTGTGGCCGAATCCGATCGCGGCTGCCGGATCCTCATCACTCTTCCCGGGCTCCCCTCTGTGCCAAGTTGACGTAAAGTTCGATCCGGAACCTCAAGATCCACGAGCATCCGCGCAGCCGGACACGTGTGATCAGGCTGGGGCCTGCACCCTCCCCGGGTCAGGCCCGGGTGGCCCCTTCCCATTCACTGGCGAACCACGCTTGTTTCCCGCCATTTCAAGCCCCGAAACACAGCTTTCGATGTGACTTACGCGACGATGAACGGGCTCGACCTGACCTTCGCGCTCTTGGAGGCGTAGCCTTTATTCCCGCTGTCCATCACCTTGTGAAGCGGAAGAGGGCGGTTGCCGCCGTGTCGCCACAGTCCCCCAGTAACTCGAGCATCTCGACCGAGACCGACCAAGCCGGGAAGAACCCCGCAGCCGCGTTCGGTGCCAACGAGTGGCTCGTCGACGAGATCTATCAGCAGTACCTCCAGGACCCGAACTCCGTAGACCGTGCCTGGTGGGACTTCTTCGCCGACTACAAGCCGGGAGCCGCCGCGGCAGCCTCCACGGCTCCGGCGGGTACTGCGGCCGCGGGGGCCGCAGGGACCACCACCGCGGCTTCCCAGGCGCCCGCCGCCCCGGCCCAGCCCGCGCAGGCCCCGGCCGCTCCGGCCGCCGCGAAGCCCGCCGCTCCGGCACCGGCCGCTCCGGCCCCCGCTGCTGCGGCCCCGGCCC